>JAPKDK010000351.1 GCA_028872645.1 Verrucomicrobiota bacterium | reverse complement strand
GCCTGCCCATTCCGAACATCACTCAACACGGCCCCAGCGCCAGCGCGGTCATCCTTGTGGAAGGCGAAAGTGACCACGTCAGTTATGGAAACCTCAACGAAGCCCTCGCTGCCTCCGACACCCAACTCCGCCTCTTCGGTAAACCCCGCGTCAAAGGCAAACGTCGCATGGGCGTGGCCATCGCCCGTGGCAATTCAATCGATGAAGCCCGCACAAAAGCAAAGGGAGCAGCGGATACGGTAGAGGTGAAGTTGTGACGCGATAAATAGGTTTGGTCAGAAGTTCTTGCGGTGGCTCTTCTCAGCCACGATGATGGGCGTCAACCATGAGATTACTCTTAGCAGTCTTTTGTATAAGCTTTTCCGTCTCCGGTTGGGGTGCCAAAAAGCCTAATGTCCTTTTCATCGCTATTGATGATCTTGCTCCGGCTTTGCGATGTTATGGGAACTTGATTGCGCGGACGCCGCACATTGATCGGTTAGCGGCAAGTGGGGTGCGGTTTGATCGGGCGTACAATCAATTGCCGCTGTGCAATCCCACACGTGCGAGCGTGATGACGGGGCTGAGGCCGGATACAATTAAGGTTTACGATCTCGATCGACATTTTCGCGATGAGGTGCCCAAGGCTGTGACGCTCTCGCAAACCTTTATGCGCAACGGCTGGTGGGCCGGGCGCGTAGGAAAAATTTATCATTACAATGTACCTGCCAGTATCGGGACTGATGGTTTTGATGATCCGCCTTCGTGGCAAAAAACGGTTAATCCGAAAGGACGCGATAAAGCAGATGAGGCATTAATCTTTAATGCCGAGCCGCATCGCAAAATCAGTGGCGCTTTGAGTTGGTTGGCGGCGGAAGGTGCCGATGAGGAGCAGACTGACGGTATGATCACCACCGAGGCGATTAAGCTGATGGAGAGCAAGCGTGGGAAACCATTCTTCCTTGGCGTTGGGTTTTTCCGGCCGCACACACCGTATGTTGCGCCGAAGAAATATTTCGCGATGTATCCCTTAAAGGATATGCGGCTGCCGTACGCGCCGAAAGGCGACCGCGACGACATCCCCACCGCGGCCTTCGCGCATAATAATCCCGTGCCGCATTATAGCTTGGACCTGCCGCAAGGCGTTGCAGGCGTACTACGCGACCATTTCGTTTGTGGACGCACAAGTGGGCCGGTTAATGGTTGCATTGGAGCGGCTGAATCTGGCGGATAATACGATCGTGGTTTTGTGGAGTGACCACGGTTATCACCTCGGCGAGCACAACGGCATTTGGCAAAAACGCACGCTCTTCGAGCAATCCGCGCGCTCGCCGCTGATCATTCGTGCTCCCGGCATGAAGGGCAACGGTACGGCCAGTACGCGCATCGTGGAGTTTGTGGACATCTACCCCACACTCACCGACCTCGCCGGTTTAAAAACCCCAAAGAGTTTGGAAGGTCGTAGCCTCAAGCCGCTGCTAAAAGATCCTCTGACCGAATGGAACGGCACGGCCATTACCCAAGTGTTGCGCCCCGCCGATAAACGTTTACCTAAACCCGTGATGGGCCGCAGCATCCGCACCGAGCGCTGGCGCTATACCGATTGGGGGGAAGGCAAATCCGGTGTGGAACTGTATGATCATGCCGCTGATCCGATGGAGTTTAACAACCTTGCTTTGAAGCCCGATACTGAAGCCAAGACCGTGATGGAACGCCTGCGCAAACTTCTCGAACGAAAAGCCAGCGGTAAAGTGCCGACTACACCCTTTAATCCTAAACGTCTCTAATGAAATTATCTTTGATTCTCCTAGCAACTTGTATCGTCGTTCATGCGGCGGATTCTTTGTCGCCACTCAAGAAGGTGCCGCAAAATGTGGCCGAGCTTTGGGCGGGGTACGATCCACAGAAGGAGCCGTTGCAGACAGAAGTGGTGCGGGAATGGGAAGAGGATGGAGTGGTGGTTCGTTATCTGCGCTATTACATCGGTACCTTCAAGGGCAAGCCGGCGTGGATGGCGGCCTTCTATGCATTCCCTAAAAACGCGAAGAACTTGCCCGGTGTATTGCACATGCACGGAGGTGGGCAACGGGCCAACTTAACTTTGGTGAAATTCCATGCCTCTCAAGGGTACGGTGCCTTGTCAGTGAACTGGGGAGGCAAACCGATGGAAGGGGCCAAACCCGGTGAAGCCAATACCGATTGGGGAGCAGTGGATCCCACCCAGAATAATGTGCAGGGTTACTTTAACTTGCTGCCGGGCGAAAATTTTTTAGATGGGCAGGAGTCGCCACGAAATTGTAACTGGTTTCTGATCACCCTTGGCTGCCGGCGCGGGTTGACGTTTCTGGAGCAGCAACCGGGGGTGGATGGAAAACGATTGGGAATTCGCGGACATTCGATGGGCGGAAACCTTACCATGTATGTCGCGGGTTCAGACTCGCGCGTGAAGGTGGCTTCGCCATCAGCAGGTGGTTCAGGTTACCGCACCTATGCGCGTTACGGATTGCTGCCGCAGATAAGAAAGGTAAAAGGGGATCTTGAACTGTTTCGCCGTACCATGGGTTATCAGTTTTATGCTCCACGCATTACAGCGCCATTACTGCA
>JAPKDK010000053.1 GCA_028872645.1 Verrucomicrobiota bacterium | reverse complement strand
ACGCTGGTGACAAATAGAGCGAAGGCAATTACCGACCCAAAGAACAGAAGGTCCCGGAAGTCCAGTACGCCGCGCTGGAAATATTCAAAGTGCGTGATCACGCTCAAGTTGGCCACAAACTCCACCACGGCCGGGCTGTTGGGAAACAGGCCGGCCATGAAGTTGGTGACCGGCGCGAAGCCGGCTAGAATGGTGAACAGGCAAACCACCACAGACAGAATAAAGCTGACCACTTGATTCCGCGTGAGCGCGGAAGTCATACAGCCAATGGCCAAGTAGGCACCGGCCATTAATGCGCTGCCGATGTAAGCGCACAAGATTGCGCCATTATCCGGCGAGCCGAGTTTGTTGACGGTGATCCAAACCGGAAAAGTCAGCGCCAGTGCCAGAATCAAGAACGCCCAGGACGCCAGGAATTTGGCCATCACCGCCTGCCACGCGGTGATCGGCAGTGTGAGCAACAGCTCGAGCGTGCCGGTGCGTTTTTCTTCTGACCACAACCGCATTGCCACGGCCGGCACGAGGAATAAATACAGCCACGGATGCCACGTGAAAAAGGATTCCAGCGAGGCTTGGTTGCGATCAAACAAATCCATCCCCAGCATAAAGGTAAAGAAACCGGTCATCAGCAGAAAGATGACAAGGAACACATAAGCCACCGGCGTGGCGAAGTAACCGGAGAATTCGCGCTTGGCGAGGGTGAAAATGTTGCGCAGCGGGGAATTCATTAAGCGGCCTCCTTTGCTTGGGTGTCACTCATTGTCAGTTCTCGGAAGAGGTCGTCCAGTCGCCCGGACTTGGTTTTCTTTTTCAATTCATCCGGCGTGCCGTTGGCCACGATTTTACCGTTGTCGATGATGATGGCTCGCGAGCAAGCGGTATCCACTTCCTCTAAAATGTGAGTGGAGAAAATCACCGCCTTTGTTTCGCCTAACCGCTTGATGAGTTGGCGGGCTTCGCGTTTTTGATTGGGATCCAAACCGTCGGTAGGTTCATCAAGCACCAGCACTTCGGGATCGTGCAGCAAGGACTGCGCGAGGCAGGTACGATGGCGAAAGCCTTTGGAAAGTGTGTCGATGCTTTGATGCCGCACGGGCTGTAGCGAACAAGTGTCGATTGCGGCGTCCACGGCTTTATCGCGTTCTGCGCCGGTAAGGGCGCGGATCTCGGCGGCGAAGCGCAGGAAGCCCTGCACGGTCATGTCCGGATAGCTCGGCGCATTTTCCGGCAGATAGCCGATGAGCGACTTGGCGCTTGCGGAGGATTCCACGATGTCGAAATCACCGATGGTCACGCTGCCTTCGTCGGGAACGAGATAGCCGGTGATCATCCGCATGGTGGTGGATTTGCCCGCGCCGTTGGGGCCGAGGAAGCCGAGCACTTCGCCCTGCTTCACATTGAAGCTGATGCCGTCCACGGCGACGTTGGTGCCGAAAGTTTTGCGGAGGTTCTTTACCTTAATCATAGTTATTCGCGTTGACGGAAAATCAGGGGCTGGTTTTATACGATACCTACCGCGCGGGTCAACCCCCGTGACTGTCCCAAAGTGGCTGGCGTCTGGCAAACCCTTCGTCAAGGGCGTGCCAGTGGGTGATATCGGTCTCGGATTTTTCCCAGCAGAGAAACACCTCGCGTCCATCCAGCAGCGCAGGGAAATCGACGAGCCCGCGCTTGGGATCCTTCAATTGAATTTCGCGCGAATGAAATTCCCGCAGCAAATCATGGAGTTGGCCGAGGTCGCGGACAAATGCGTTCGTTGCCGGCCCGCCAAGATCTTCGCCCGCGGCCAATCGGGGCCCGAACACTTCTTCGGCTTTGTGAACACGCGGCCGCACGGCGTCCATTTGCGCAAACCATCCGCGCACGAGGGGAAGCAATTCGCGGGCTTCGGACAGAGTGTAATGCCGGAAAAACTGGAGGGACATTGTGGTGTCAGGGAAGTTGCCTCAACACGGTTTGAATGCGCGCTTTTACATCCGGCTCGGTGTCCTTGATGGCGGCGGCTTTGTCGAGATATTCGCGGGCGGCTTTGGGTTGCTTGAGTTTTAAATACATTTCGCCGAGGTGCAGGAAAATTTCCGCGTCGCCTTCTTTGGTGTGCTTCAATGCCTTGAGCTGCCATTCGAGGGCTTCCTTGATTTTGCCCTGCTTGTAAAGTGCCCACGCGCGACTGTCGAGATACGCGCCGTTGTCGGGGCTCTCCTTCAAGGCGCGGTCAATGAGCTTGATGGCTTCGTCCAAATTTTCACCGCGATCGGCCCACATATAACCGAGGTAGTTCAGCGCCGTCGCGTAATCCGGTTTTTTCTCAATGGATTGACGGAAATATTTTTCAGCCTCCTTAAACTTGCCCGCGCGCTCGGCGGTGGTGCCCATCTGAAAATACAGAATGTGGTTGAGTCGTGTGGGGTCGGCATTCTTGGCGACGGTTTCTGCGCGCCGCAGATCATCAAGAGCCTGATCGAAGTCACGTTTTTCCAGGGAAATCATCGCGGCGAAATACGCCTGCAGAAAATTTGGTTTGAATTTTCGCTTGGCCAAGTTCAGCACCTTTTGGGCCTCATCGGTTTTCTCATCCGAAAGCAGCGCCGAAACCAAATCAAAATAAAGCTGCTCAATGCGCGAGTTCAGCTTGATCGCCTCGCGATAATGTTTGGCGGCGGTAGCGTATTCATCCTCATCCATCGCCACGGCGGCGAGCAGCTGATGGGCGCGCCAGGCGCGCGGATTCGTTTTCAGAAGAGCCTCTAGATGCATCCGTCCTTCTTTGAGTTTGCCGGCAAGGATCAGGTCCTGTGCCAGTTGCATAAGCACGGCGGGATTGCCTGGTAACGCCTTGAGCAACGCCTCTGTCGCAGCAGCCGCTTCCTCGCGGGCTTCGATCATGCGATAGCCGCGCCCGATTTGTTCGATCATTAGCGGCATCGTGGGTTTGCTCGCCCATGCGGCATCGAGCAGCTTGCGGATGCGCGGCTGGAGTTCCTTGGCAGCGGTATTATCCAGGCGAATGTAGCCAGCAGCCATGAGCGCCAATTCAACCTGGAAATCGATGGGGGGGTTCTTTTGAACAAAAGCCTTATCAAGAATCTTGCGAATTTGCGGCAGCCGCTTGGCGCCGCCTTTCATTTCCTTTTCGTAAACTTGAACTAACGTTTTATAGCCAAGGATTGATCCGGGGGCCTTGCGGATGGCGCTCTCTGCGGCGATGCGGGCGAGATCCAGCTTCCCTTTTTGCGAGTAAGCAACTGCAAGTAGTGCGTGCATTTTGGCGGGTGCCTTCAGGTTGGTCGTGACTTTAACCAATAGCGCCAACACTTTGTCGAATTGTTTTTTCGCCAGCAACATGCGAACCACTTCCAGAACAATTTTTTCATTGGCGGGATCCGCCAGGGCAGCCTGTTCGAATTCTTCCAAAGCTTCTGCGCGTTGGCCGCGCTCCATCGCGGCCGTGGCAGCAGCGTAATGGGCCATCGAACGAATCCGGCGCTCGATAGCCGCATCCTCGGCAATGCGTTCGGCTTCAGGGTCGGGCTTTGCTTCAGGCGGCGGCGGGGCGATCACCGGCTGTTCGTCAGTCGGGTTGGCAGATTCTTCGTTGGGCTCAGCGCCAGGCCCGGCGCAAGCTGCGAGCACGAGACTGCCCGCGAAGACCATAAACTGGTTTCGAAACGTCATTTTCATCAGACCCCTTTCATTGGGGCACACCCGGGGGCGGGCGAATTGCAAGGGCGCAGGCCTTAGCCTACTTCAGCCACTTACGCTTCTTGTGACGGTTGGCCCGTGAGGCCTTGCGCCGCTTGTGCTTGTTGATCTTGGCTTTACGTCGTTTTTTTAACGATCCCATACTTTTTCTTTACTCATCTACTCTGTGAGAGGGTTTAGTATACCACTTTATTTAGTGGGTATTCAATGATTCCTTCCGCCCCGGCGGCTTTAAGGCTGGGGATGATTTCTCGGGCCACGTGTTCTTCGATGACCGTATCCACCGCCACCCAGCCGGTTTGGCTCAGTTCATTGACGGTCGGATTCCGCAGCGCGGGCAACTTTTTCAAAACTTTTTTAAGGTCGGCTTGCTTGATGTTCAGCTTCAAGCCCACTAACGCCTCGGCATCCAACGCGCCGCGCAGCAGCATCGCCATAGTTTCGATCTTCTCGCGCTTCCACTTATTTTTCCACGCGTCCTTGTTGGCGATCAAACGCGGCGTGCTGCTCATCAGTTCCTCCACAATGCGAAGATTATTCGCGCGCAGGCTGCTGCCGGTTTCGGTCACCTCCACGATGGCATCCACCAACTCGTGCGCCTTCACTTCGGTTGCGCCCCAGGAAAATTCCACCTCGGCTTTCACACCGTTCTTTTTCAGCCAACGCTTGGTGAGCCCCACCACTTCCGTGGCAATGCGTTTGCCTTCCAGATCCTTGACCGATTTGATTTTGGATTTCTCCGGCACGGCCAATACCCAACGCGCCGGGCGTCGCGTGGCTTTGCTGAACAAAAATTCACCCACCTCGTGCACCTTGGAATTGTTTTCCTGAATCCAATCCAGCCCTGTGATGCCGCAATCGAGATAGCCGCGCTCCACATACACGCTCATTTCCTGTGCGCGGATGGTGCGGATATCAAGCTCTTCATCGTCCACGTACGGAATGTACGAACGACTGCTGACGCGCACGTTCCACCCGGCCTTGGCCAGTTTCTCCACCGTGGCATCCTGCAGGCTGCCCTTGGGTAAACCGAACTTCAATGTTTTGTTTTTGTTACCTTTACTCATCCAATAATCGTCGAGCTTTTGATTTCGGCCGAGAATAACGCTTGGAAGACTCCTCCACGCGTGTGGACGGGTTGATTTGCCAGCGTCAGCGTGGAAAAGCGATCTTTTTCTTTGAATTTTTGGCCGGCTTCTTCATCGCCCCACTCTCACCGTGCGCCTCCCGCGCAGCGCGATTTCCCCCCGCGCAATTGCCCCAATGGCTTCGGGATAAACCCGATGCTCTGCGCTGTGGATGCGCTCGTGCAAAATTTCTGGTGTGTCATCATCAAGCACCCGCACCGTTTCCTGCGCAATGATCGCGCCGTTGTCCACCCCTTGATCCACAAAATGCACCGTCGCCCCCGTCACCTTCACCCCGTGATTCAGCGCCTGTTTCCACGCCTCCAACCCCGGAAACGCCGGCAACAGCGATGGATGCACATTCACCACGCGCCCCTCGAATGTCCGCAGAAATTCCCCCTTCAAAATCCGCATAAACCCCGCTAGCACCACCAAATCCACCTCCGCATCGTGAAGCGCTTTGATATAAGCCGCCTCCGCCGCTTCATCCAATTTCGTGCGAAACTTCCCCGGCGCAATGTGCGCGCAAGTCACCCCCGCCTCCCGCGCCCGCTGCAAAATCGCCGCATCCTCCACGTCACTCAAAACCACCGCCACACTCGCCGGCACCGATCCATTTTGGCACGCCCCCACAATCGCCCCAAAATTCGAACCCTCGCCCGAACCCAGAACCCCCAACCGAAATGAAGCAGAATCCGCCATAAAACAAAGAGGCTACCCCAAGCCACGCCCCTTCCGCAAACCAGAATTTGTCTCAACCGATTTCCACCACAGAGAACACAAAGAGGTAGGCTGTGCTCTCCGATCGCGCCTTGGCGGTTTTGGTAAAAACCGCTCTACCATTCTTTTTCTGTGCCCTCTGTGTCTCTGTGGTAAATCATTAAAACAAAACTTGGGATTTGAAGCTTGGACATTTCCCATTCCCCTCCTACGCTGCGCGAATGAAATCCACTCTCTTGGGCCGGGCGGTATTGACTTTTTTAGTTGGCCTACTGGTTTCGCTCGTTTCCCTTCAAGCCGCTGAAATCCTGCCGCCGGGGCAACGACCGCGGCCGCTTGGGGTGCACGCGCTTTCGGGCGCGCGCGTGGTGGTGAAGCCTGGCACGGTATTGGAAGGTGCCACGATCCTTATTCGCAACGGCCGCATCCAAGCCGTGCTGCACAAGGGACAAGTGGGCATCCCCGCCGACGCGCGGGTTTGGGATCTGAAAGGCAAAACGATCTACGCCGGTTTCATTGACCCCTATCTTTCGCTGGGTAAGGACAAGGCAAAGCCGGTTTCAAATCGTTGGACTGTACCCATTGATGCCCGCGCGGGAGTGAGTTTCACGGGCGTACCCACCACTAAAGCCGACATGGGCCGCAAGGGGCCCGGCTACGAAATCGCCGGCGTTCGCCCAGAGCATCGTGTGGCTGCGGAGTTTTCGCCCGACCCCAAAGAACTGACTGCCCTGCGCGCGCTGGGCTTTACGGCCGCCAATGTGATTCCCACCGAGGGCATTTATCGCGGCACCGGCACGCTGGCACTCCTCGGCGAGGGCAATCCCAACCAACTCATCCTGCGCCCGGATACCGTGCAGCACCTCGCCTTTTCCAGTACTACCAAACGCGCCGAAGGTTACCCCAACTCGCTGATGGGCGTGATCGCGGTCATCCGCCAAACGGTTTTTGATGCGCAACATTATTACACAATGCAAGCGTGGCACAAAGCGCACCCCGCCGATGCGCGGCCGGAATACAATCCCTCGCTCGAAGCCCTGCGCCCTGTGCTGGCCAAGGCTGGCAAACAACAAATCATCATCGAATCCGGCAGCGTGTTAATGGAGCATCGCGCGCAAGTGCTGGCCACAGAGCTGGGCTTCAACCCCATCTTCGTCGCCACCGGCCAGGAATGGCGACGGCCCAATTTGATGAAACAAATTAAAGCACCCTTCATCGTGCCGGTAGTGTTCCCAGCGATCCCCGAACTGCCCGAGGAGGTTGATTGGAATCAGGTGTCGCTCGATCAATTGCGCGGCTGGGATTGGGCGCCGGAGATCCCCGCCCTGCTCCGGCGTGATCACGCCATCGCCCTCACCACCCACGGCCTGAGCGATCGCAAGGCGTTTCGCAAAAACATCGCGCGCGCCATCGAGCGCGGCCTCAAGGAAGACGAAGCACTCGCCGCACTCACCACCGAGCCCGCGCGGTTGATGGGCGCGACCCAACTAATCGGCACCCTCGAAAAAGGCAAGCTCGCCAACCTCACTATCGTGAACGGCGACAGTTGGTTTAACCCCGAAAACGAAATCGACTCCGTTTGGATCGAAGGTCGCCATTTCGCCCACGACAACCCCAAGCCTGAGAAACCTGACAATGATAAAAAAGATGGGCAGGATGAAAAGAAAAAGGAGGAACCCAAACCCACTCCGCGCCTTGCCAAATCGCCTGATGCCTTTCGCGGGCCGCTGCTTTCACCCAAGAATGTGATTATCCAAAACGCGACGATTTGGACGTGCGGCCCAGAAGGCGTGATCACCAACGGCTCCATTCGCATCGCCAATGGTCGCATCGTCGAGGTGGGACGCAATTTGAACCCGCCGAAATCTTTCGACGGCATCGTGATTGGCGCGAAGGGGATGCACGTCACGCCCGGTCTCATTGATTGCCATAGCCACAGCATGATCCTCGGCGGCGTCAACGAAGGCACTCTGCCCTCCACCGCAATGGTGCGCATCGGCGATGTGGTGAATTCCGAAACGGGAAACATTTATCGCCAACTCGCCGGCGGGCTTACCACCGCCAATCTATTGCACGGCTCGGCCAATCCCATTGGCGGCCAAAACCAAGTCATTAAACTGCGGCATGGCGCGCCGCCGGATGCCTTAAAGTTCACCAACGCACCGCCCGGCATCAAATTTGCCCTTGGCGAAAATGTGAAACAATCCAACTGGGGCGATGAAAAAACCACGCGCTTCCCACAAACACGAATGGGCGTGAAAACATTTTTCAACAATCGCTTCACCGCCGCGCGCCAATATCTGGCCGACCAACTGCGCGAGGATGTCGCGCCCATGCGTCGCAATCTTGAACTCGAAGCCATTGGCGAAATCATCAACGGCAAGCGCCTCATCCACTGCCATTCGTATCGGCAGGACGAGATGCTCATTTTTATGCGTACGATGGAACGCTTTGGCGTAAAAATCGGAACGTTGCAGCACGTTTTGGAGGGCTACAAAATCGCCGATGAGATCGCCGCGCACGGTGCGGGCGCCTCGGCGTTCAGCGATTGGTGGGCGTACAAATTTGAGGTGTATGACGCCATCCCGTACGCCGGTTCGCTGATGCATGCGCGCGGCGCGGTGGTGAGTTTCAATTCCGATTCTAGCGACCTTGCCCGCCGAATGAACCTCGAAGCCGCCAAGGCGGTGAAATACGGCGGCACCAGCGAAGAAGACGCACTGAAGTTTGTGACCCTCAACCCTGCTAAACAACTCCACATCGATCAATGGGTCGGCTCACTCGAAGTTGGCAAGGACGCCGATTTTGTCCTATGGAGCGGCCATCCGCTCTCCACCCAAACCCTCTGCGAGCAAACGTGGATCGAAGGCTACCAATACTACGACCGCTCCAAAGCCCACGCCCGCGCCAAGGCGCTCGTCGCCGAACGCACCGCCCTCCTCGCCAAGGCCCAAAAAAAAGACAGCAAGGAAAACGCCAGCGTTGCCGCGCGTTCAGCCTTTTTTCTTCGCGCCCTCGAAAAGGCGCACGCACTCAACAACTGCTACGAATGCCGGAAGGTCAAACCGTGAACAAACTGATTCTAATTCTATTAGTCGCCTCCACGCTCCCAGTACAGGCGCAAGAACAACCGCAAACGGTTCTGTATAAAGCCGCCGCCATTCACACGGCGGACAAGGGCACGATTAAAAACGCCCAAATGCTTGTCACCGATGGCATCATCCAAGCCATCGGCCAAAACATCCGGCCCACGCGCCAAACAAAAGTGGTTGATCTCGGAAAACTGCAACTGTACCCCGGCCTCATCGCTGCCACCACCTCGCTGGGGCTCACGGAGATTAACGCCGTGCGCGCCACGCAGGACACCACCGAGGTGGGCGAGTTTACCCCCGATGTGGAAGCGTGGGTTTCCGTCAACCCTGATTCCGAACTCATTCCCGTCGCACGCGCCAATGGATTTACCCACGCGCTCGTCGCGCCGATGGGCGGCACCATCACCGGCACTTCCGGCCTCATCAAACTTGCCGGCTGGGGTGTGGAAGACATGACCGTGAAAACCCACGCCGCGCTGCACCTTTGGTGGCCGGTGATGACACTCAACACGCGCCCCAAGGAAACCCTCCGCGACCCCGACAAATACAAATCGCCCAAGGAGCAAACCAAAGCACGCGATAAAAAGCTGAAGACCATTGATGAATTTTTCAACGAGGCCGAGGCATACGCCCGCGCGCGCAAAGCCGGTGATCCAAATTTCAAGAAAGTCCCCGCGTGGGAAGGAATGCTCCCCGCGCTCTCTGGCAAACAACCGATTATGGTACACGCCAATGAAGTCCGCCAAATCAAGACCGCCGTCGCGTGGGCCAAGCGGCACAAATTTAAAATCGTGCTCGCCGCCTCCCGCGATGCGTGGCAAGTCGCTGATTTGCTCGCCAAGGAAAAGGTGCCCGTGATTTTCGACAACGTATTCACCCTGCCCCAACGTGACACCGACCCGCACGATATCCACTTCCGGGCCGCCGGCATTCTCCACAAAGCCGGTGTGAAAGTCGCCCACAGCGAAGCGATGGGTTCGTGGGGCGCATCCCGCGTGCGCAACATCGTCTACGCCGCCGCAAAGTCCATTGCCCATGGTCTCCCGCGCGAAGCTGCCCTGCGCAGCCTCACCCTGCACCCCGCTCAAATGCTCGACGTGGCCGACCGCCTTGGCTCGCTCACCCAAAACAAGGAAGCCACCTTCATCGCGGTGGACGGCGACATCTTCGACATTCGCGCCAACGTAAAACATATGTGGATCGCCGGCAAAAAAATCAGTCTCCAAAGCCGTCACACTCGTCTTTACGAAAAATACAAGAACCGCCCAAAGCTAAATAAGTAAGCAAAAAAAATGAGCAGGAAATAAATCCTGCCCATCGTGTGATCGTTGTTAGAAAACCTTAACCCTTAGCCGTAGTGTATTTTTCGCTCACGGCATCCCAGTTCACCACGCTCCAAAACGCTTTCAAATAATCGGGTCGGCGGTTTTGGTATTTTAAGTAATACGCGTGCTCCCACACATCACAGCCGAGGAGGGGTGTGCGGCCCTCCATCAGTGGCGTGTCTTGATTCGCCGTGCTGCTAACGCATAAACCGCCGTCGGCCTTCACGCACAGCCAAGCCCAACCGCTACCAAAACGCGTGGCGCCGGCGACTTCGAATTTTTCCTTGAACGCATCCATTCCGCCGAGTTCCGTCTTGATGGCTTCCGCGAGCGCGCCGGTGGGTACGCCGCCGCCGCCGGGGCTCATAATGGTCCAGAAAAGCGAATGGTTGGCGTGACCGCCGCCGTGGTTGCGCACGGCACTGCGGATGCCTTCGGGCACGGCATTGAGATCGCTCACGAGATCGTCGATACTTTTGGCGGCGAGATCATCATGACCTTCCAGCGCCGCGTTGAGCTTAGCGATGTAAGTGGCGTGATGCTTGCCGTGATGGATTTCCATCGTCTTCGCATCGATGTGGGGTTCCAACGCGTCGTGCGCGTACGGGAGGTCAGGGAGTTCGTAAGTCATAATGTTTTGGTTGCGCGAACCGTAGCAATCGCATGTGCTTCAGGCAAGCCCAACAAAATTTTGCAGCAATTTCAAGCCCACTTTTTGGCTTTTTTCCGGATGAAATTGCGTGGCAAACAGGTTGTCGCGCCACACCGACGAGGCGAATGTTTCGCCATAAGTCGTGCACGTGGCCACGATGGATTCGTCCGTGGGCTTCGGGAAATAACTGTGCACGAAATAAAAATGGCTCCCCGATTCGATGCCTTTCAAAATGGGGCACTCCGGTTTTTCAAACTCCACTTCGTTCCATCCAATCTGCGGCACCTTGATTCCATTTTCCGCGAACCGCACCACACTGCCGCCAAAAACGCCCAAGCCCGCCGCGCACGAATTGAACTCCTCGCTCTTTTCAAACAAGGCCTGATAGCCCACACAAATCCCAAGAAACGGCTTGCCCGTACCAATGAAATCTTTTACCGCGCCAAACAACTCCTGCCGTTGCATCGCGTTCACGCAATCATCAAACGCCCCCACGCCCGGGAGCACCACCGCATCCGCGTGCGCCAATTCCTCCGGCGATGCCACCAAAGCCACCTCCCCGCCGGCCGCCGTCAACGCCTTCTGCACACTACGGACATTACCCGCGCCATAATCCAGCAACGCAATCACCTGGAAAGTTGTAGCTTAGCCATTCGTTCCAGCCAATTCCTTTTCTGTTCGTAGGCGGAGTTGGCCGCAGGCGGCGTCGATGTCGTGGCCTTTTTCGCGGCGGAGGGTGGTGAGGGTTCCGTGGGATATTAACGCCTCGTGAAAGACGTCTTGGATAGCGTCGTCGGGGCGGTTCCATTCAAGGCCGTCGACGTGGTTGTAGGGGATGAGATTTACTTTTGCGCGGAGGCGGTGGGCGAGTTCGGCGAGCGGGGCAACTTGGTCGAGGGCATCATTCACGCCGGCGATGAGAATGTATTCCAGCGTGAGCTTGCCGCTTTTGGCTTGTTGATATTCCTCGGCAGCGGCAGCGAGGGCGGGCAAGGGATACTTGCGGTTGATTGGCATTATGCGATTACGCACGGCGTCAGTGGCACCGTGGAGGCTGATGGCGAGGCGGTATTGGCGCGGCTGGGCAGCGAGTTTTTTGATTTGCGGCACGAGTCCGCTGGTGGAAATGGTGATTTTACGCGCGCCGATGTTCGCGCCCCAATCAGCATTGAGAATTTCCAGGGCGGCCATCAGGTTATCGTAATTGGCCAGTGGCTCGCCCATTCCCATAATGACGAGGTTGTTGATGGCACGCTCCCCTGCCCTGCCCTGCGCACGTTCCACTGCGAGCACTTGGTCGATGATTTCGGCGGGCTCGAGGTTGCGCTTGAAGCCATCGAGTCCGCTGGCGCAAAAGGTGCAGCCGTACGCGCAGCCGACTTGGGTGGAAACACAAAGTGTATGGCGATCGCTGGGCTCGCCGTAGAGCGCGGGGCTGGCGGGGATGAGCACGCTTTCAACCAGTTGATGGTCGCGCAGTTTCCAGAGGAACTTTTGGGTGGCATCCACGTCGCCCTGTTTGCGAGCCAGCTCAATGGTGGAAAAGTCAAATGCCTCGCTGAGGCCGCTTTGGAGTGGCTCCGAAAGATTGGACATCGACGACCAATCAGCGGCAAAATGTTGGTGTACCCACTTGAGAATTTGCGCGGCGCGATACGGTTTCTCGCCGCGTTCGCCCAGCCATGCGCCAAGGGTTTCGGGGGTTTGCGATGAAATGGGCTGGCGCACGTCAGTCTCCTAAATAGTATTTGCGCGAATAATCCTGCACCATTCGCCAAGTGTTATATTTCGGCGTTACCGTCGCCATCGCGTGGCGCATTTTTTGAATCCACTGGCGCGGCAAGCCCGTGGCGTCGCGATTGTAAAAAGTGGGGATCACTTCCTCCGACAACACGCGAAACAAATTGTCGCTGTCAACGCGATCCTGTTCCTCGAGGTTATCCGGATGCGAATCGTCGCCGATGGAGAACCCGTTTTCGCCATCGTAAATCTCGCGCCACCAACCATCCATTATGCTGCAATTGAGACCACCGTGCGCGGCGGTTTTCATGCCGCTCGTGCCGCTGGCTTCGAGCGGGCGGCGGGGATTGTTCAGCCACACATCGCAACCGCCAACCAGCATTCGGCCAACTTGGATATCGTAATTTTCAATGAACACCAAGTGCCCCTGCAACTTGCTGTGCTTGGCGAGGTGAGCGATTTTTTGAATGAACCGCTTGCCGTTCTCATCGGCGGGATGGGCTTTCCCGGCAAAGATGAACTGAACAGGCCGCTCGGCGTCTTTTGCGAGTTTCACGACTTCCTCAAAGTGGTCGAAAATAAGCGGGGCGCGCTTGTATGTGGCAAAGCGGCGGGCGAAGCCGATGGTAAGTGTGTCAGCATTGAGCAGGTGATCGTAACTGATAAAGTCGCCTTCTCGTGAGGGAGGATCATCAATGAGGCGTCCGCGGGCGAAATCGATCAACTCGCGCCGCAAACGGTAGCGCAACGCCCAAAGTTCCTCGTCGGAAATGAAATCCTCATCCTCCACCTTCGCCCAAAATTCGGCGTCATTAATATGTTCGTAAAACTTCGGGCCATTGCCGAGACGCGGTTGCCAGAAATCGCGCGCGCTGCGGCTCATCCAGCCGAGCGTGTGAATGCCGTTAGTGATATGGCCAATAGGTACGTCGTTGACGGGCACGTTAAATTTTTCCTGCCACATTTCGCGACTCACCGCGCCGTGGAGCTCGCTAACTCCATTGGCGGCGCGCGCGGCGTTGAGCGCGAGCACGGTCATGCAAAATTGTTC
>JAPKDK010000350.1 GCA_028872645.1 Verrucomicrobiota bacterium | reverse complement strand
AAGCCGGAATAAATCACCACCGGCCCCGTGGAATAATTCGTGAGGCAACCGCACAGGTTTGAGAAATACGCGAGCAACGCCACCATCAACATCCCCGGTACGCCCAGCGCCAGCGCCACCGCGAGGAACGCCGCCACCATCGCCGTGATGTGGCCCGTCAACATCGAGAAGCCGTACATCGAGTAAAAATAAACCAACGCCAACACCAATGCCGTGGCCAGCATCCCCATCCCCGCCGCTTGCACTTGACCCTGCATCGCATTGGCAAACCACGCGATGAAGCCGGTCGCCTTCAGCGCGCCCGCCATCGACACCATCCCGCCCAGCCACACGAAGGCATCCCACGCTTCCCTGTTGCCCGTGATATCCTCCCATTTCTTCGCGCCGCTCAGCAGCAAAATCAAAACGCCCATCAACGCCACCACGCCCGTGTGCATCCCGTGCAGCCACTTGCTCGTAGCCCACAGCGCCAGCAACAGCACAAACACGCCGAGCATAATTTTCTCATTACGCGACCACGCGCCCATCGCGCGCAACTGTTCGCGGGCACTCTCGCGCGCCGCGCTGGCGTCCTGCATTTTCGGCCTGAGCAGTTTGTGCAAAAACCATGGCATCAAAAGCAAACACGCAAGCCCCGGAACGATGCTACCCTTGAGCCAAGTCATCCAGCCAAACTCAATCCCTTCGCCCGAGGCCGCCGCGCTCACCAAACCGTTGGCCGCCATTCCCGTGAGAAACATCGCCGCCGTGATGAGGTTCACGTGCGCGCCGTTGAGCATTAAGTATTCGCCCGCGAGTTTTGGATCGCCATCGGGCTTGGAGCCGAGCGCACGCGCCAGTGAATTCACAATCGGTGCCATCACGCCGCCCCCGCGCGCGGTGTTCGAGGGAATCGCCGGCCCCAAAACCAACTCCGCCAACGCCGTCGCGTAGCCGAGCCCCAGCGTGGTTTTGCCAAACTTCACCACGCACCCCAACGCAATCCGCCGCCCCAACCCCGTGCGAATCATTGCGCCCGCAATAAAAAACGCCGCCACCACCAGCCACACTGTGGTGTTTCCATAACCGCTGAGCGCGGCGGCAAAAGATTCCTTGGAGGATTCGCCGAGCGTTTGCGTGGCCGCCAATGTGACAATCGCAATGAGCACTGCCGGCCCCATCGGAATCGGCCGCAGAATAAAACTCAAAATTGTGGCAAAGAAAACCGCGAACACGCGCCAGCCTTCGAGCGACAACCCCGCTGGCGGGCCAAACCACCAAAGACTCAGCCCCACCAAAAAACAAACCGCCAGCTTGATGTAATCAGTGCCCTGCTCTGATTTTGGTTTCTCCGCCACGCCGCTGTTCCTTTATAGAAACAAACCGCGTTCGCCAAGCTTTGATGGTAGGGACACGCTGCGCGTGTCCACGAACGCGCACAGCGCGTCCCTATCGGCACAAATCCGCCATCGCGTCTTTTATGTTTTCGAACGCAAATTCATGCCCCTCCTCCTCCAATCGCCGAGAGACGCAGTAGCGACCGTACAGCACCAACTCCGGATCCGTGCGCAGCAGCCAATGCGCGCCGAAGCGGACCATCAATTCCGTGGCCGGCAATCCGATGGGCATCCCAATGCCGTGGCGCAGTTCGCGCATAAATTCGGCCTGCGAAACCGGCTTGGGCGCGGTGGCGATGTACGCGCCGCGCATCGAGTCATTGACAATCGCGCGGACGATGAGGCGCGTCATATCATCGATGTGCAGCCAACTAATGCCTTGCCGCCCGTGCCCCACGCAACCGCCCAAACCGCAGCGGGCGATCATTCGCATTTTCGGAAACGCGCCGCCCTTTGCGCCGAGCACAAAACTCGTTCGCAAAATCACCTGCCGCATTTCGGGCAACACCGCCTCGGCGAAGGCCTTCTCCCACGCCTTACCGACGATGGGCGCGAGGCCGAAGCCGAAGGCCGAATCTTCTTCGCAAACCGCCTCGGGTGGGTCGCCATAAATGTGCGCCGTCGCCATTTGCACCCAAACCGGCGGCGGCGTTTTCAAGCCGCGCACGGCTTTGCCCAACACAAGCGTGGCTTCCACCCGCGAGCGGAGAATTTCGTCGCAATGGTCGGGCGTCTTGATGCAATCCACCGTGCGACCGGCGAGATTCACCACCGCCGCCGCGCCCTCGAGGTGATGCGCCCAATCGCCGACCGTGCGGCCATCCCACTTGGCGTGCTCCCACGGCCCGCGCGTCTCGGGCACATTCCGCGAGAGCACCACCACCTCGCAGCCGAGGCCGGCCAAGTGCAGCACGAGGTTGGTGCCGATGAATCCCGTGCCACCGGCGATGACGATTTTGCCGTTGGGAGTTTTGGTTTCTGTTGTTGTTTTCATTTGCAAAGTACCGGCGGCACATTTCCTTCGTAGCCGTTGCCCTTTTTTCGCATCCGGTCGAAGTTGTACATATTAAAAAAGTGCATCGCGCCGAGCACCAGCAGCACCACACCGAGTTTAGTGGCGGCGTATTCCACGCCGTTCTCGATGTCCGTCGGCTTGGTGCCGTAGCGGAGATACAGCAGGATGAACCCGAGGTTCACAAGATAAAACCCGA
>JAPKDK010000349.1 GCA_028872645.1 Verrucomicrobiota bacterium | reverse complement strand
GTGCCGCGCCGCACCACGACGTGGATTTCCGCCTCTGGATGCCGGGCGCGCACTGCCGTGAGCATGGGTGTCATAATGAGCGCATCGCCAATGTGTTTGAGCTTGATGAACAGCAGCCGCATACCGAGGGCGTGCTTATCGCAATCGCAAGCGCGAGGCGATGTTAATCCTCGAAATTCAAGGGCAGATTCGTTAAAGCTTTGGCGGGAGGATGAGTATGCGCCTGTTGTTTTTGGTGGAGCATTTCCGTTGGCAGGGCACGGGGCTGGAACACAGCGCCGTGCGGCTGTGCCGTGGCTTGGCCGCGCGCGGTCACGCGGTGCATGTGGCGGCGGATACTGGGGAAACCGGCGATGGCATCACGGTTCATCCCGGGCTCAATCGCATTTCAGAAACCCAAGCGGCAGTGCGCCCCGACCTCACCATCGATTGGGGGTTCATTCATTCGGCGGATATTCACCGGATGGGCGCGGGCACGCACGCGGGGTATTTGGATTATTACCTCGATGCCTTTAGCGGTCCGGCTCGGTGGTGGCGGCGGCTGGAGCGCTGGGCGCCGCGCCATCAACGGGTGATTCGGCGCCAACGCCAATTGTTGGCACGCCCGTCAGCCCGGTTCATGGCGAATTCACATCTCACCGCAAACCTCGCCATCGAAGGGGGCGCTGCAGCAGATCGTGTGACGGTTTGTCATCAGCATGTTTCACTTGAAGAATTTAATCCCGCCAAGGCCGAAGCCTCTCGAACCGTGTTGCGGGCGGAATGGGGCTTGGCTGACGAGGACGTGGCATTTCTGTTTGTGGCCCATAATTTGCGCCTGAAAAATTTGGAATTGTTGCGGCAGGTTTTTTGGAAACTGAATTTGCCGAATGTAAAATTGGTAGTGGTGGGCAAACGCCACCCGCGTTGGGAAGCGCCGTGGCTCGTTTTTGCCGGCGAAGCCTGCGAGATGGCGGCGGTGTATGGCGCGGGCGATGCGCTGCTGCATCCCACGTTTTTCGATTCCTGCGCCAACGTGGTCCTCGAGGCTATGGCCTGCGCGCGGCCGGTGTTGGTGAGTGACACCGCGGGCATCAACGAGTTGTTAGCCGAGGAACAAGTGCTCGCTGTGCGCGGGGAAAATTCCGCGGTCGAATCGTCTTGGCGGCAGGCCGTGCACGGGCTGGCTACTGATTTTTCGCTGCGCAGGCGGCAGGGTGAAGCCGCATTGAATTTGGCGGCAGGCCGCAATTATCAGTGCTTTTTGGATTGGTTTGAAGCATATTTGGAAAGCGTTGCAGCCGATCGGCAGTTATGAAAATTTCCCTTTGCATTATCACTTTGAACGAGGAGGCGAATTTGCGGCGGTGTCTTACGAGTGTGGCGTTGGTGGTGGATGAGATTATTGTGGTGGATTCGGGGAGCACGGATGGCACGGAGGGGGTGGCGCGGGAATTTGGGGCGCGGTGGGTGCATCAGGATTGGTTGGGGTTTGTGGCGCAGAAAAATCACGCGCTGAGTTTGGCGAACCACGATTGGATTCTTAGCCTCGATGCGGATGAGGCGTTGTCGGCGGATTTGTTTTCGGAATTGCTTTCGGTGAAGGAGGTGCGGTTTCCGGAGGGCATCATGGGCTTCAGTTTTCCGCGCTGTGTGTTGTATGAGGGCAAATGGATTCGGCGTGGGGATTGGTATCCGGATCGGTTGGTGCGGCTGTTCAAAAACGGTACGGGCAAGTTTGCCGGCGGCAAGGTGCACGAGCGGCTGGTACTAGAGGGCACAGTGCAGAAACTGGAGGGCGAACTGGAGCATCATTCCTTCCGCGACGCGGCCGATCACTGGGCGCGTTGCGAAAAGTACGCGCAGCTTTGGGCGGAGATGAAGTTTGAAGAAGGGCAAAGGGCTCATCGGCTCGATGGACCGATTCACGCGGCGATTCGTTGGGTGCGCGGTTATTTGTTTCGCGGCGGCTTTTTGGATGGCGCGCAAGGTTGGCAAATTGCCCGCCTCAACTCGCGCGAGGTGAAACTGAAATATCAACTCCTGTGGCAGATGAACATTGCTGCGCGGGCGTGAGTGGATTACAAGGCGGGGCGTGGAAAATATCCGGCAAATTTTCGATTTCGGCTGGCCCTATGTGCGGCGGTATTGGGGGCGATTGGCGCTGGGTATTTTGTTGGGCGTGGCGTTCGGTTTGTTTAATGCTACTTTCGTTTGGGGCACCAAGACGCTTTTCGAGCGGCTAGAGCCGGTTGAATCTACGGTGAACGTCCCTCAGGCGGCTGCTGTGCCGGGCGCGTGGAAGGCGAAGCTCAACGCGCTGAACGATCGTGCGCTGGCGGTGGCGGATGGGTGGCTGCCGCGCGTGGGGGTGCCGCTGGAGACGAAGCAGATCATCGGCGGCCTGATGTTTCTGCCAATCTTGGTTTTTTTTCGAAGTGGCATTGGCTATGCCAGCGTTTATTGTCTGGGGTGGGTCAGCGAATATTCCGTGCGCGACATCAAGCTCGATGCCCATAAAAAACTGCAGGGGCTTTCGATGGATTATTTTCACGCCAAACGATTGGGCGATCATACGATGCTTATCAATCGCGGCGCGGGGTCCCTGCATCGTTGCCTCACTTATGGCGTGGCCGA
>JAPKDK010000348.1 GCA_028872645.1 Verrucomicrobiota bacterium | reverse complement strand
CGGTGGATGGAAAATATCTCTACTTTCAAAGCGACCGCGATGGAGAAGGGCTATACCGACTCGCACTTAAACCCGATGCATTTCGGATATCAGACGTGGACATGAAATTCACAAAACCCGCCAAGCCCGTGAAAGTGGAAATTGATTTCGACGGAATCCACCGACGCATCACCCGGATGTCCTCTCAAAAACCAAGCTCAGACCTCATCGCGGCCGCTGACGGGCGGCTCTATTTCCTGGCCCGTGGTGACATCTATCGCGTGTCATACGATGGCCGTGAAACGAAAAAAATCACAACCGGCGGCCGCCGCGTTGCGTTTCGTATAATGAACGATGGCCGCAAAACAACTTTTATGAAAGACGGCGAAATGTACGTCGGCAGAATTGACGGAGGCCCGGAAACTAAAATTACATTCAAAGCTGACTGGGTGTACGACGTAAACGCCGAACGCATGGCGGCATTTAATGAGTTTTGGAAGACTTTTCACCACCGATTTTATGACGCCAATTTTCATGGGCGCGACTGGGACGCACTGCGCATAAAATACCTCAAGCGTATGGGCAGCGTGGATACGCCGATGGAATTTTCGACGCTGCTTCAAATGATGGTGGGTGAATTGGAAGCGTCCCACACAGAAATCTCCACCCCCTCGACCTCCCCTAAGCCAAGCACCCCGCACCTTGGGTTCACGATCGATCATTCTCACCGCGGATTAGGACTAAAGGTCAATTCAATCCCCAAGGGAGCGCCGGGATATTTTGAGAAAACACGCATCAAAACCGGAGAATTTATTATCGCGATCGACGGCTCGGTGGTAGACGCCAATGAGCGCCTTTACAGCCTGCTCAACGCCCGCGAAGATCGCATTGTTGAGTTTTTGGTGAACGACAAACCGCAAAAAGACGGCTCGCGCAAAGTGCGCTACCAACTTTTGTCGCAAACCGACTGGAGTGATTTGATGTATCAAACTCAGGTGACTGCCGCCCGCCGCACAGTAGAAGCCGTTAGCAAAGGGAAAATCGGCTATCTGCACATTGCCGCGATGAGCTCCTCTGACCAAACCCGTTTCGAACGCGAAGCCTACGAATACATCCTCGGTAAAGACGCGATGATTTTCGATGTGCGCAACAATCGCGGCGGCAACATTTCCGATACACTCATTGATTGGCTCGAGCGCAAGCCGCACGGCATTTATCAATCACGCGACCAAGCACCCGAGGTGGCTCCCGATCGCGCATGGAACAAGCGGGTAATTGTTCTGATGAATGAACATAGCTATTCCAATGGCGAGATGTTCCCCTACGCAATGCGACAGCGGGGCCTCACTGAACAATTGGTGGGCATCGCCACACCGGGCTACGTAATTTGGACCTCCAGTTTCTCGCTGCCCGGCGGCTTTAAAGCGCGTATCCCGGGCAAAGCCGTATATCGAATGGACGGCTCCAACATGGAAAACAACGGCGAAAAACCAGATGTACGCGTGTGGATGACGCCCGATGAATGGCTGACCGGCAAAGACCCTCAACTTGATAAAGCGCTGGAACTATTGCAACTCAAGCCCACTGCGCAAAAACCGTGAACCGGGATACCGACACGGAATTAATCGACCAATGGCGCAAGGAACCGGCACCCCTTCTGCCATTGCTGCACGCGTTTCAGAATCGCGATGGCTACCTTACCGAGGACGCTTTGCGTAGCATTTCCGATGGCCTGAAGATTCCGCTGGCCGAGTTGTTCGGCACGGTTACTTTTTACCACCACTTTTCCCGCGAAGAAAACGGTCAAAACAAACCGCGTGTCTGCGATGGCCCCGTCTGCCGCTTTCGCGGAACGGAAAATTTATTGGACGCGTTAAGCGCCAAACCCATGCCCTGCGCCGGTCGGTGCGACGGCCCCGTGCCGGTGCTCCAAGGGAACGAAGTGCTCATCGGCTCCGATGCGAACAATTTGAAGTCGTTGCCCTCGCCGTTGCCGCCGCCCAATCCTGGTGGGATTGAAGAATGCGTGTTCGCCCACATTCGCGAGGAGGGGCGCGCCACCATTGAGGGCTACCAAAAAACCAGCGGCTATACGGCCCTCAAAAAGGCGCTGTGCGATTCGCCAGAAAATTTGGTGACGCTCATCACCGAAAGTAAACTCGCCGGGCGTGGCGGCGCGGGATTTCCCACGGGTAAAAAATGGGAGATGGTCGCGCAAGCCGAGGGCAATCCCAAAACGATTGTGTGCAACGCGGACGAAGGTGAGCCGGGCTGCTTCAAGGATCGCGCGTTGCTCGACTACGACCCGCACGCCATGTTGGAGGGCATGATTCTCGCTGCGTACGCCACCGGCGCAACACGCGGGTTCATCTACTTGCGCTACGAATATCCGGACACGATGCGCATCCTTGAACGCGCCATCGCGGAAGCCGAAACCGCCGGATGGCTCGGCCAAAACATCGGCGGTCAAGCGGGATTCGATTTTGAAATTTATATTCGGCGCGGCGCGGGCGCGTACATTTGCGGCGAGGAAGGCTCGTTGCTTAACAGTCTCGAAGGCAAGCACCCCTTCCCTCGCAATCGCCCGCCCTTCCCCGTCACCCACGGCTTCGAGGATTTGCCCACGGTGGTCAACAA
>JAPKDK010000347.1 GCA_028872645.1 Verrucomicrobiota bacterium | reverse complement strand
GCGCAGCCTACTGACGGCGTGGGGATGGTCGCACCGGCTGATTCGCTGGAGGCCAACATGACCCGCCGGCCGGATTTCACCCGCATGGAGGTGGATGTCGAGGCACGGTTTAGCCAAATCAAAGAGCGCCTGCGCGAGGACGTGCAAGCCGACCGCTATCCGCCCTCGGAAGCGATTGAGCAATTTGCCAAGCTACTGGCCACCGAGATTGAGATGGACACCCCGCGCCGGAAATAATTCGGAACCACTTCCTTCCCTCCCTCCCCAAAACCTGTTTCGGCACGAAACGTGCTGTGTAACACCCGATGAACAGCGCCAACAAGCTGAACGCGTATCGGGTGGCCGCGGTGAACACTTCCTCCTCGGAAAATCTTGTTGTCATGTTGTATGATGGCGCCATTCGTTTCCTCGGCATCGCCCTCAAGGCTTTTGACCGGGACGATCCGCTGGATTTCAATTTCACCGTCCACAAAAATATCACGCGAACCCAGGCCATCATTCGCGAGCTCAACCGCAGCCTCGATCCCGAAAAAGCCGGGGAACTGGGGGATCACTTGGTAAGCTTGTACGATTATTTTGATTCCCGCCTGCAAGAGGCCAACGTGAAAAAGAATAAGGAAATCATTGAGGAAATCCGCACCCGCCTCACCGAATTACGTGATGCATGGAACGAATCACTCAATCAACTCAACGGAGCACCAGCCCTGGCCGCAGCACCCGCGCCGGTGGCTCAACCCCTTCCCGTCGCCGCTCCCGCTCCATCTTCCGGCGAGTACACCGGGCTATCTTTAATGGGCTAACGATGAGCTTACCCGCCACCACTTCATTGCTCCGCGAATGGCACCGGCTCGCGCGCGAAGAATCCATCGCCATCACGCTGCAGGATTGGAATGAACTAAACCGAACCATCGATGCCAAAAGTCGTTTGCAGGAATTGCTCGAGGATTACCCCAGCGAAGCGTACACCACCGAAGATCGCGAACTCGTCAACACTCTCGTCGGCATCACCCAGCAACATCAGCAACTGTTGGGAAATGAAATGGGCTCCCTGCAAAAACAAATCGCCGAGGAGGACAAAAGCCTCAGCAACGGCCGAAAAGTGGGGGCCGCCTACGGCCAACGTACCGAGTCCTATTGGGGTACTTATAGCTGAGTTTTGCTCGGAAAAAAGTGCCTCCTCCTGATTGTTTGCTTCATTTTAAGGTTACATAAACAGCTATTTTTCGCGTGTTTTTCACCATTTAGGCCATTTTTTAAAAAAAATAAAGTAGTGGCACATAATGTGCTGCGTGGGTGGCCGATGAATATCAGTTTGTACCAGGCCGCCAGCGCTATGGAGGGTAACCTCCAGCGCCAGCACGTGATCGCGGAGAATCTCGCTTCCTCCAGCGTGCCCGGCTTTAAGCGGCATAATATGACCTTCAATGCCGTGGACGCCACGATGTTCGACGACCAGCTCAAAGCGGCGGATCAAACCCAAGTACGTTGGATGTTGCCGCGATTTATGGTATCCACCGATTTCCAACAGGGCACGCTAATGCCCACCGGCGATAACACCAACGTGTCACTCGACGGCCCCGGCTTCTTCAGTGTCACCGGACAAGATGGCAAGACGCTTTACACCCGCGACGGCAGTTTCCGCACCAACAATCTCGGCCAGCTCATTGCCAAAGACGGCAATCTGCTCCAGGGCGTGGGCGGCGGGCCGATCACGGTGGATACAAATTCCAATCACCCCGTCACCATCGCCAGAGACGGCACGGTGACCCAGGGCGGGCCCTCGTTGGGTCGCTTAAACGTCGTGAGTTTTGCCAAGGAAGACATGGCTAAACTGCAGCGCATCAATGCCGGCTACTTCACCTCGGGCGGCCTCACGCCGCTGCCGGCAGATGAAAGTGAGACGACCGTGGCAATGGGGTTTTTGGAAGGCGCGAACACCTCGCCTTCTCACGAGATGGGTGAGTTGATGACCACGCTCCGCCATTTTGAAGCCAACCAAAAGATCATGAAGATCCAAGACCAACACATGGGAAAATTGATCCGAGATCTGACGGACACTAAATAGGAGATAAAATATGTTACGCGCACTCTACACCTCCGCCTCAGGCATGCAGGGCCAGCAAATGAATCTGGATGTCATCGCCAATAATCTGGCGAACGTAAACACCACCGGTTTTAAGAAATCGAAGATGGAGTTCCAGGATATGCTTTACCAAACCAGCCGCGCCGCCGGTGCCGAAACTGGGGGCGGCAACCAAGTGCCTACTAGCTTGCAAGTGGGCCACGGTGCCCGCGCGGTGGCCACTTCCAAAGTGTTCACCAACGGCGAGCTGCACCAAACCGGTGACAAGCTGGATGTCGCCCTCCACGGCAACGGCTTTTTCAAAGTCACACTGGCCGACGGCACGGATGCCTTTTCGCGGGATGGCGCCTTCAAAATGAGCAACGCCGGCAACATCGTTACCAGTGATGGCCTACCGGTTGCCAGTTTCGCCGGCATTACCATCCCATCCAACGCCACCAATATTTCCATAAGCACCTCCGGCGCGGTTTCCACCACCATTGAGGGGGTCACCTCCAATGTGGGCCAGATTATGCTCTCGCGCTTCGCCAACCC
>JAPKDK010000052.1 GCA_028872645.1 Verrucomicrobiota bacterium | reverse complement strand
GAAAAGACCTACGAAGACCTGAAGTGGACGCCCCAGCCCGATTGGAAAGACGGTCAAATCCACAATACGCTGACCGGAAACAATAGCGCCAACTATCTCTTTCGCACGATCGAGGTGGCCAAGAAGGCGCCGTTGGAGATCTCGTTGGGGCGCGATGATGCGATCAAGGTGTTTCTCAATGGGAAGCAGGTGTTGGCCAAAGAGGTGACCGGTGGCGTGGCGGCGGACCAGGACAAGGTCACGCTCAAACTGAATGCGGGCACTAACCAACTACTGGTGAAGATCATCAATGCCTCCGGGCCATCAGGTTTCTACTTTAGCACCCGACCGAATATTCCTAAGAACATCCAGAACATCTTAAATCTGGCCGCCGACAAGCGGAACGACGGACAAAAGCAGGCGTTACTGAAATGGTATTCGCCGCGTGACCCGGATTGGGCCAGCCTCAATCAAGCTGAACAGGAGCACCTCAAAGAACAGCCCAAGCCAAAAATCACTAAGGTATTCGCCGCTCGGAAGAACGGCGCGACTTACAATTTTGGTGCCGACACGCGCAAGGTGTACTTCCTCGCCCGCGGCAATTCGAATGCGAAGCAGGGGTTAGCATCTCCCGGTTTCCTCAGGGTGCTGACCTCGGTCAACACGCCGGAGGAACGGTGGCTTGTATCCACGGAGGCCGCCAACGCGAAGCCCGTCCCCCGCCCCCCGCGCGCGGCTGTGGCAGACTGGCTGACAGATCACCAAAAGGGTGCCGGCCATCTGCTCGCTCGGGTAATCGTGAACCGCCTTTGGCAGCACCACATGGGGCGCGGCATCGTGACGACCCCCAGCGATTTCGGCAAACAAGGGGTCGCTCCTTCGCACCCCGAGCTCTTAGATTTTCTTGCCTCGGAGCTGATACGCGGTGGTTGGAAACTCAAACCGATCCACAAGTTGATCATGTTGAGCGCGGTATACCGGCAGTCGGGCGAAAGCAACCCGGCAGCAGCAAAGGCGGATCCTGACAATCAGCTCATGTGGCGGCGAAGGGCGGTGCGATTGGATGCCGAAGCTATCCGCGATACGCTCTTGGCCGTAAGTGGCACGCTGGACAAAACGATGTTCGGAAAGGGGACGCTGAATCAGGCGATCCCTCGGCGGAGCATCTACCTCACCGTGAAGCGTGGCAATCTGATTCCGATGCTGCAGCTGTTTGACGCGCCTGATGCCATCCAGAGCATCGGACACCGTGATGTCACCACTGTCCCGCCGCAGGCGCTGGCGCTGATGAATTCGCTGCTCGCACGGCAGTTGGCGGAGAAGTTTGCCAAGCGTATTCAACCCTCGTCGTCGATGTCGCCGGAGAAGGTGGTCGATAGCGCTTATGCCATCGCATTATCCCGCCCGCCGACCGATGCCGAAAGGCAACAGATGGCCGACTTTATCAAAAAGCAGGCCGCGTCCTACAGTGCAGAAGGCAAGGCGATGGAGCGTGCCGTGGCCGATTTCTGCCAGCTCATGCTCTGCCTCAATGAGTTTATTTTTATCGATTAGCTAAGATGCAAAAACCATTTGATTTTCGTTCCCGCCGGGCCTTCCTGAAAAATGCAGGACTCGGATGTGGCTCACTCGCCCTAACCGGCCTGCTTGGTGAACAGGGGCTGCTTTCCGCCGCCGCCGCTACTCCCAACAAAGGGTCGGCGCAGACGCAAGGACCACACTTCGCGCCTAAAGCAAAGTCGATCATCTGGCTTTTCATGCCCGGCAGCCCATCGCAGATGGACACGTTCGACTACAAGCCGGAGTTACAAAAACGCAATGGGATGAAGCTTGAAGGGGCAGATCCTAAGACTGGGTTTTTCACCACCAACGGCAAAGTGCTGAAGTCGCCGTTCGCCTTCAAACAACACGGCCAGTCCGGTGCGTGGGTTTCGGAGATATTCCCGCACATGGCGCAGCACGTCGATGATCAGGCATTCGTCTACTCGTGCTTTTCGCAGTCGAACAACCACACCCCGGCAATGCTGGAGATGAACTCCGGCATGTTCCTGCAGGGGCGCCCGTGCATGGGGTCGTGGCTTAACTACGGCCTGGGAAGCGAGAACAAGAACCTGCCCGGATTTGTGGTCCTGCACGGTGCGATGCCGCGTGGCGGCAAGCCGATCTGGTCACCGGGATTTCTGCCCAAAGTGTATCAGCCGACCTCCATTGATGGACAAAAGCCGATCGCCGACCTAGCGCGCCTGAAGGGCATGACCGACGGGCAGCAACGGGCGCAGCTCGATATTCTTAAGGAGATGAACCGCAAGCATCAGGAACTACGGCCGCACGAGGCTGACCTAGCAGCGAGGCTTGAGTCATTTGAGTTGGCCTACCGGATGCAAACGGCTGCCCCCGAAGCGATGGATCTCACCAAGGAAACCGAGCTCACCCACAAGGCCTACGGTACGGATCAGAAAGAGACTCAACTCGTAGCCAAGCAGTGCATCACAGCGCGCCGCCTGATCGAACGCGGCGTGCGTTTTGTTCAGTTGTATGCAGGGACAAACGGCGGTGGAGGCGGTGTGGCCGATGTGCCTTGGGATGGCCACAACGATATCGGGGCCAACCACCGTATCGCCGCCAAGAGCGTCGACCAGCCGATAGGTGCCCTGCTCGCCGACCTGAAGGCGCGCGGGATGCTTGACGAAACGCTGGTAGTTTGGGGTGGCGAGTTTGGACGAACCTCAGATGCGCAGGGCAGTTTGGGACGGGATCATAATCCCCACGCCTTCACTATGTGGATGGCGGGGGGCGGAATCAAAGGCGGCGTGCAATATGGCGCTAGTGATGAGTTCGGATACAAGGCCGTCGAAAACCGTGTCAGTGTAAATGACCTACACGCCACAATCCTGCAGCTGATGGGCATCGACCACAAAAGGCTGACTTATCGGTTCAACGGGCGAGACTACCGGCTTACCGACGTTGCGGGAGAGGTCATTGAGGCTCTTCTCGCCTAATCTGAATTCTCGTAGTTGTCCGTCGCAAGCCAGCGAAGGGGCGTTATCAATCGAACGTGAGTTTGCTTAGTAACAGCGGCCATTGTTAATGATTACCACTTATTTGTATCGCCCCCGCCTTACTTCTTAATTGGTTTGAGCATCTTTTTTACACGTGCCTGTTCTTTTTCGAGGGCTCGACCTGTTACTGCCATCGGGACAAAGTTGGGATCGGGAGTAATCGTTTCTTTATCGGGGATGACTCGCATACGAAGATTACGAAACCAGACATCCTGTCCGTGATCCTGTAGCCAAAGCTTTCCGTTACGGCCTGTAAGGTTGCCTCCACGAATGCCAAGCAGTTTCACATATTCAGCCCACTTGGCTGCGGCGTAGTCAAAGGAGAGCACTCGTTCGCCATTCAGCCAGTGTTCGATCACTGTGTTCTTGCACAGGATGCGGGCCGTATTCCATTTGCCGACAGGCCGGGTCACATCCTTTTTAGGCGCCATACAAAAAAAGATCGAAGCTGCTGCCTGGCGCGCATTTTCGCCGTAGGGACTGTTGACGTTGTCGAGAATCTGGTATTCGACCTGACCTGGGCGATAGTAGACCCCGGAGTTGCAACCCTTCGACACTTTCCAATCGAATCGCAATTCGAAATCATCGGGTACGGTGGCGGTGGTGTAGGTCAGGGAGCCGCCTTTGGCGTTGCGATAAAATGCACCGTCTTCGATGACCCAGTTACCTGTGTGTTCCCAGCCCTCAAAGGTATTTCCGTCAAACAGAGAGACAAATCCGAGCCGTTCCTCAGCGGGTTCGAGTGCGCTGGCGAGGATAGGCCATAAGAGTGCGAATGTGGAAAGGAGAATACGGATTTTCATGAGTCAGGTTGGATCGAATGAAGTGGTTACGATTAATGGGTTCTTGGAGGCTTTGACGATGTAGTTCACCAGGGATTCAATTTGTGCCTAAGTCAGAATGGCACCGATCGGTGGCATAAGATTTTCAAGGTAGCCGTCAGCAAGGAGTGCATTGGGCCCCAGGATGGACTGTAGAATGTAGTTCGTAGTAGCCTTCTACATTGCGTATTTCACCTTGTTCCAACAATTGATTGCGCTAGGCCGTGCCCTTCGTGTTTTTTTGGGCGATATTGTAGTCCGATTGAGCTTGCCTCCCGCCCCTGTGTTTGGCACACAGAACAACCTCATTTGCGCGGTTAGCTCAGTTGGTAGAGCATCACCTCGACACGGTGGAGGTCATTGGTTCGAGCCCAATACCGCGCACCATCTTTAACCCGGTTTGTTTAGAGCCAGAACGACTGAGTTCGGATAATTTTAGCGCTAGGAAGCATGCTTTTCGGAACAGGCTACTTGGTATATTTCGGCACGGATCCATCCCCGGTTGATTTCCCGCCATCAAGAATCCAAGCGAGGTTGAATCGTGCTACTGTTGAGCCGCCTTTGGGGCCGCCTTCAAAGTGGTGAAAGATCATTCCTTCAGTGATTGTCCCTGGGCGGCCGGAAGTGATAGAGGAATAGCCGTGTCTGCCTGCATAAACCAGTTTTTTGATCGGCCAGCTTTTGCCGCCGTCGAAGCTGGCCCACACGGTTCCGTGGTCGCGACCGCTGGGACTGTCGCAATTGCTATAGATCAGGATGTCGTGCCCTTTGACTGCCAGTCGGGTGAGGCCACCCATGCAGCCGTAGTTAGTGTTTTGAGGACCATCGGGAAGGACTTCGCAAAATTTCAGGTCTTTCCATGTTTTACCTCCGTCCGTGCTGGTTGCGGTCCAACGACGACGAGGGTTGGCCCCTTCCTCAGCCCAGTGTCGACGTGAGTTATAATAAATTGTCCCATCACTCAATTCAGCAAGTGTTGCTTCGCCGGTTCCGTTAGCAGGAAAAGGTTCACTACTGTGCCAGGTTTTGCCTCCGTCATCACTATAGATGGCGTTGGTGTAATGATTCGGCCAAGCGTCACTGGCATTCTTTCCCGCATAGAAACGGGAAGGGCGAATGAGCCTCCCCTTATGTTTGCCATGACGCAGGGTAATGCCGTGCTCATTCATGTGCATGGAAGGCGCATTGCCTTTTGAGTCAGGCTTAATGTTGGTCTTAATTTTCCGCCATGATTTGCCATCATCACTGCTGCGGAAGACGTGAATCGGGGCGGGGGGATGACGGTCTTCGACAAACGCGATGATGTCCCCATTGGTTTCGTTGACGGTTAGCCCACCGGTTTGGAACCCAGGTTTGGCGATGACAATTTCTGGACCCCAGGTTTTGCCGCCATCTTCACTGCGTTTGGCCCGGACGTGGCTGGTGCCCCAGGTGGCAATCACCGTGCCCTTCATGCTGACCACAATGTTGCCAAAGCGTTCGCCTTTGAAAACCTGATGGAGATGATGGTGCGGTTTAGTGAGGTGCGGCTTTAATGGCCCCTCCACTTCGGCACCCTGAGAATTCCTTGCCGAAAGAATAACGGCAAATAACAAAATAAATGAAGGCTTGAGCATACGTGCCCACAGAATGGCAAATGGGAGGCGGAAGGCAATCGGAAAAACGCTTGGTTTTAGAGGGCCACTAGAATAGGGCTCGACTTGAAGGAGCGAGTCAGAAAACGAGCACCGATTCCCGCTTACTTCTGTGGCGCGGGCTCGGGGGCATTGGCTTCCGGGTTGACGTAGGTGTAGGTGCCGCCGTTTTCTTTGGCGATGATCATCAATAACGCTTCGCCGCGGCGTCCGCGTATTTCATCGCCGAGGCCGAGGGTGTTTACTTTGATGTCTTTGCCGGGGTTGAGCTTATTGACCGTGTCCATCACTTTCGGATGAAACTGCCCATCGGTGAGCAGCCAAATCTCAGTGGGTTCGTGGTCGAACGCGCCGTTCAGCGCGGGGATGGGATCCGTGCCGCCTTGGGCATCGCGGGTGCCCAGCCATTCGGCCATGCGGTTGATGTTATCCGGCGAGGCATCGAGCATGGCGCTGGCGGGCATCGCGTCGGCTTCACGGTTGAAGAAATAAATATAAAATTTACTCCCTTCCTCCATTTGTTGCAGCGTGTTCATCAATGCTTTCTTGGCGACGGCCAGGCGTTCACCGCGCATGCTTCCGGATTTATCGATGAGAAAAATTAAGCGCCCATCGGACGAGGCCTTGTCGAGGTTGAAGCCGCCTTCACCAAAAACTACGCCGGCGACATTGGTGGTGGCGCCGATGCCCGGCGTGCCGGCGGCGTGCGAGGTGGCGTTGGCGTAAATCGCCATTTCTTTGGCGCGGGGCGTTTGCTTTTCACGGGTGGCCAGTTCCACGCGGGCGAGGCGCGGCAGGGCGTTGGTGGAATCCCAAACCGGCTGCCACTGGGCATCGGCCCCGTGCGGGCGGAGGTTGATGAGAAACTGCGTGACCTGCGGCAGCAACACCGTGCGGTGTATGTGTGTTACGGAATTGGTATCGGCCAAAAGCGCTTCCTGTTGCAGCACCAGTTGATGGCCGCCCTCGGGCGTGGGTTCCACAATAAATCGCACGCGGCGCAAGGGCGATTGGCCCAGCGCGCGTTCGCCCCAAAAGCCGGGCGGCACACGAGTGACCAGTTCGAGTTGGCTGAAGCCTTTCGCGCCCTGTTCCGCGATGAAATGCCCCGGCCCGCGTTGGCGATACCACGAGGCCCCGGCCAAGGCATCGGCCATTGCGCGCAGAGCCATTCGTTCGCGTTGGGTGTTGTCGGCCGTTTCCACGCCGGTGCGGGTGGCGGTGAGCAGCGAGCCGAACACGCCAAACACCATCGTCATCACCAGAGCCAAAATGGCCACGGCGACGAGCACTTCCGGCAAGGTAAAGCCAGCTCTGGATGGATTGGGTGCCACGGGTACGATGAATAGATTACCACAAAACGCGAGCGCGTGCAAGCGGGGAATAGGTGACTCGGTAGGGCGACAATCAAACCTCCACCGCTTCACCCGGCGCGGGTTGGTGGATGATTAATTTCGGCAAGCGCTCGCGCAGGGTTTGTTCCACCCAATCGCGGGCTTCGGGTTCGCCGTGGCCGAGGAGGATGGTGCGGGGGTTGAGGCGCACGGCAAAATCCACCAGCTCATCGCGATCGGCGTGGGCGGAGAGATCAAAGCAATTCATCTCGCAATGGCGTGTGAGTTCACCGCCGCTTTCGCTGAAGTGAAAGGCCTCACCGCGAGCGGCAGCACGCAGTTTACCGGCGGGCGTATCGGGCGCAGCGTAGCCGACGAAGTGAATCGAATGACGCTCCACCGGCGCCATGCGCACCGCCAGCTCGTGCGCCAAAGTATGTTCGCTCATCATGCCGGCGGTGATGACAAATAACGAACCGTCGAGTTTGATTTTGTTCAGCTCTTTGCGCTCGAGCACGCGTAGATCCAGCGCCTCGTGCAAATTCAAATCTGGTCGCCGATTGGGCACGCGCCCGGAGACGAGATCGTAAATTTCCGTAAACACTCGGCCGAGTCCACCGATGTAAACCGGTTGTTTGCGTAGTTCCCCCCGTTGCATGGCCAGCGCGATCATGCCTAGAATTTCCTGCGTGCGACCCAGCGCGAACACCGGCACAAGCACGCCCGCCTTGCGATCGAGTCCGGCGCGGATGGCATCCAAAAACCGTTTTGCCTCTTTGTCGCGCGTGAAGCCTTCGGGCGTTTCGGTGTTGCCGCGCGTGGTTTCCAAAATCAACACATCCGCTTTCACTCCATCAAAATCCGCCTTGGGCAAAAGCGTTTGGTCGTGGAAACACACGTCGCCGGTGTAAAATAAACTCTCTTTCCCGTGCGCCACGCGGATGCCGGCGGAGCCCAGCACATGACCGGCGGGATGGAAAGAAAGCGTCGGTGATTCCCCTTCACGCGCAAATGCGCCCCACGGTTCCACGTGGCCATATTTAAACCCTTGAAATAAATAAGACAACTCATCGATCTCTTCATGGCTGTAGAGTGGATAATCCCTAATGTCTTTTTCCACGCGCTGACGTTTCATCACGTTCACAGAATTGTGGAGCACGCGTTCCACGATGAAATGGCTCGGCTCAGTCATCAACACCCGCGCGCGCGGAAAGTGCTGCAACGCGACGGGCAACGAGCCGCAATGATCATGATGACAATGCGAGAGCGCGATGGCCTCCACATCGGCATCGGCCACTTGCGAATAGCTTGGCAACCCTTCGCGCCCTTCCATGCCCGGATGCGTGCCGGCATCTAGCAGCATCGTGTGTCCGCCGGTTTCAACGAGCCACGCGCTGGCGCCGATGGTGTCGGCGGGGTTAAGATTGGTCACACGCATGGCGGGAGCATAATGACGCGAGCGAGAAGGTGCGAGCCATTTGCCCGTCTTGCTTCACGGCCCGCTCGGGGGTAACCTCTGCGCGCATGCGCTTGTTGGATCGCTATATACTGCGCGAATTATTCACGCCGTTATTTTACTGCCTCGTGGGCTTCCAAATTTTTTGGACGGCCTTTGATTTGTTCAGTCGGCTGGATGTATATCAAAGCGCGAAGATGAGCACGGGCGAAATCGCGCGGTATTATTTACTGCAAACGCCGGAGCTATTAACCACCGTCCTGCCGATCGCGCTGTTGTTAGCGTTGCTGTACGCGCTCACGAACCACGCGCGCCATAATGAATTGGTGGCCATGCGCGCGGCGGGGGTGAGCCTGGCGCGACTCAGTGTGCCGTATTTTGTCGTGGCCATTTTTTTGGGCGGCGGGTTGTTTGTGGTCAACGAATTCATCTCCCCAAAATCAACCGCAGAAGCGGCGCGGTTGGTGCGGGACAAAGAAGAAACCCAAACCGATTGGGTGGACAATTTGCATTTCCGTGACGACTCCAAACAGCAGTTATGGCACGTCAAGCGGTACAATAAAAAATCCGGTGAAATGGAACAGCCCACCGTCGCATGGGAAGAACCGGATGCGCGCTACGTGTTGTTTGCAGAAAGCGCGGAGTGGAAAAATGGCACCTGGGTTTTCTACAACGCCCAATTGCAAACGTACCGTCCGCCAAGCAATGATCTGCCCTACAAGCTCACGACGAATGTTCTGGCCGGCACATTTGTTGGCGGCGCGCCGGAGCAATTGGAAGTGGAAATTAAAGTAACCCAAATGGATCAAATGATGGCTGCCAAACGCCTGCGCCTTTCGCTTACGGAAATGATGGAATATCGTAGGCTTCACCCAGGAATGAACACAGATCGCGCAGCTCTTTTGATGACGCAGTTTCACGGGAGGTTGGCGCAGCCGTTCACGTGTTTGGTGGTGGTGCTGGTGGCGCTGCCCTTTGGCGCGATGGGGGGTCGGCGCAATGTATACGCGGGCGTGGCGGGCAGCGTCGGGATTTGTTTTTTTTACTTCGTGCTTCTGCGTTGGGGATTGGCGCTCGGCACGGCGGGTTACATCCCAGCGGTGTTGGCGGCGTGGTTGCCCAATCTAATTTTTGCCGGCACCGGGATGGCGTTAATGCGCAAAGTGCCATGACGTTTTCGCCGGAACAAATGACGCAGCTGTATGACGGCGTGCGGGCAATTCATTCGACCTTGGAACCGGAGGCGGCATTGCAGTTGGTGGTGCGCGAGGCGGTGGGATTGGTGCGTGCGGATAGCGGCGCACTGGTGCTGGTGAATCCGAATACGGGTTTGCTGGAAATCGAAGCTTCAGAGGGCTTGCCCGAATCGGACGCGGCCCGTCTCGGCGCGTTGGGGGAAGGGATTGTGGGTCAAGTGGTGCATCACGGCGAGCCACTGCGTGCGGGCGAATCGGACGGCGGTGCGTTCAGCGAATTGGCCGTTCCACTACGGATGGATGGGCGGGTGCGCGCGGTGCTCAATGTTTCAGCCGCAACGCCCGATGCCTTTTCTGAAGTGGATCAGGCCTTGCTCGAGGAACTCGCGGTCCACGCCACGCAGGTGATTCAAAATACCTGGCTCTATGAACAACTGCGCCAACGCACGGAACTTTTGGAATCGCTGGTGAGTGTGGGACAAACGATCAATCGGAGGCTAAACCTCGATGATGTGCTGGAGGCGATCACGCGCGAGGCGGCGAGGTTAGGCCGCGCGCGGGCGTGTTCGCTGCAGCTGCTCGATGCCACGGGCGAATGGCTCGAGGTGCGCGCTCAGCACGGCGCGGGGAAGGAATACCAACAACGCCCGCCATTGAGCGTGGCGGAAAGCTTGATGGGCTCGGTCGTGCGCCGTCGCAAGCCGATGCAGGAAGGTGATTTGCAAAACTCCGCGCAATATCAACACGCGGAAATCGCCCGGCTCGAGGGCTTTGTTTCACTGCTCAGTGTGCCGTTGGTTTACTCCGAAACATGCCTCGGCACTTTGAATGTGTACACGGCATCACCCCATGTTTTTTCCAATGAAGAAGTGAGCACGCTCGCCGCACTGGCGGAGCTTTCGGCGGTGGCAATCGAAAAAGCGCGGCTATACGAACGCACCGTGGATGTGGAGGAACAACTGCGCCGCAACGAACAGCTCAGCGCGTTGGGGCTGCTCGCGGCGGAAGTGGCACATGAAATTCGCAATCCACTCACGGTGATGAAGATGCTGTATCACTCACTGGATTTAAAATTCCCCGAAGGTGACCCGCGCCGCGAGGATGCGCGGGTGTTGGGCGATAAGATGGATCACCTCGATGGGATCGTGGATAACATCGTCAACTTCGCCCGCAACGCCGAGCCGCGCATGGCGCCGGTGCATGTGCCGGAGTTGCTCGATGATCTCGCCCTGCTCACGCGCCACAAGTTGCAGCATCATTCCATCGCGCTCGAACGTGCCGACGCGCCGGAACTGGCGCCGGTGAATGCCGATGCCACCCAACTTTCGCAGGCGTTTCTCAATGTGATTCTCAATGCTACTGAAGCCATGTCCGAAGGCGGCACACTGCGCATCTCCACGCATCGCAATGCAGACGAGCTGCGCGTGGCCTTTGCTGATACCGGCCCGGGGATGACTGCTGCCCAGCGCGAACGCGCTTTCACCGGTATGCTCAGCACCACCAAGGAAAAAGGCGGCGGCTTGGGTCTGGCCATCGTAGCCAAGGTGGCCGAGGCCCATGGCGGGCGAGTGGAATTGGAATCCGAGGAGGGCCGGGGCACGGTGATTACCTTTTGTTTGGCGGCGGAATAAAAAAACCAGACCGGCATTGATTCAGCTAATGGAGACAGTTTGTGACCAACTTGCAATTGCCCCCGCGCGTTCCGCGCGATAGACTGGCCGCGTGAAGGGTAGGCTCATTTTTGCAGGGGCGGTGGCAGGGGCGGTCATGTGGGCGAGCGGCTGTGGCGATGCCGGCCCCAACCCCGAGGCCGCCCGCCAACACGCCGCCATTATCGCCAAGCTCAAAGCTGTTGATCAGGATATTAAATCCACCACGGACGTTGCGACTGCCCTGGAAAAATATGATGCTGCCAGCACGGAGATTCAGGCGTTTATAAAACAGTTCTCCGAAACAGACGAGGCGTTGGAACTTTCCAAGGCGTTGTCTTGGGTGGAGGATGAAAAGGCACGGCTGCGAATCATTCAGGAAGCGAATCGGCCGGTTCCGACCCCTTCCCCGGATTTATATAAATAAGTGAATCACTAAGGATTCGAGTTGTCCTGAGGGAGGCAGTCCGCCACACTTTCCGCATGCAGACATGGGAGCATCGGCAGCTGGATGTGCCGGATAATGAGATGGAGCAAGTGCTCCAAAGTTTTGGGCAAAATGGATGGGAACTGGTGAGCGTAATTGACGAGACCACGGATCCCACTCGCCAAACGGATCGCAGAATGTACCGGCTGTTTTTTAAACGGACCGCCGGCACGGGCGAGGATGTGGCGGATTAGTCTGTCGGCGAGCCGTCGGCATTCCAGGAATGGAGTGCCACGGGGCTTCCCTCTTCATCCCAGGCACGCACAAAAACACGCAGGCCCTTTTCGTATTTCTCCTCCCAGCGAATGGAGTCCTGTTCGTGAACCACGGTGCCGCTAAAAATATTTCCGCCGTTGGTTTCATGCCATAAACCGTCGGCTTGCCGGGCAATGGTTCCGGTCTTTGAAAGTGCCGGAAGGTTACTCTGCTCCTCGCTGGCACCTTCCAACTCATCGGCGACGTCTTCCGTGTCCTTCATTTTGGAACACCCCCCCAACAGCATTAGCGAAGCAACGGCCCAAGCGAGCATGGGAGGGTAGGGTTTCATTGAATGACCAGTCCCGGCGAATAATATTTCAATTGATTCACGGCCTCCGTGGACATGCGTGTGCGGCCGAGCTTCAGAATGCGCAAGCTGGCCCAGCCGGCCAAGTGACTGGAGGCGCGATCCGTGATGTCCGTGTCCGTGAGGTCCAGCTCGCGCGGTTGGAAGAGCTCCGCCATGTGCTCGAGGTCCTCATTATTAATGCGGGAGTGGGCGAGGTTGAGCGTAATCACTTCACGGGTGACGGGGTGTCGTTCTAGTTTTCCACCCGCCGCTTGCAGGGCGGCCTCGGCATTCATTCCGTTGGCGTGTAATGCCATTGTGAATGGCCCTTTGGCGGTCGCCTTCAGCTGGGGCTTGGGCAGCGGCAGGGAATGGCCGATATGCGAGGTGAAAAGGTTGGTGAAAATCATGTTCGCCTGCCAGACATCGAGCCCTTGCCAGCGGAAATTTGCCGGCGGCAGACGTGTGTCGCTCAGGTAGGGGGGGCGGGCATGCGCGCCCAGCGTGGGATCAATCCCCAAGTACCACGACATCGGTTGGTACGGCACAGTTTTCCGATACAACGGATCTGCTCCGTTGGGCTGCGTGCGAATCAGGCCGGCCCGGTGGTTCTGCGTTATCCCCTCCCGCATCGTGTGATCCTTATTGGAAAACTGTTGCACCCGCAACAGCCGGGCGCGCAGCAGGACGGTTTCACCGCGGTGGTAGGATTCAGCCCGCTTCTTGGCAAGGTCATCCATTTCCAGTCGCGTGAAGGCTAACCATTGGCTCACCAGCGCGTACCGGTCGGCATCCGTTACCGCTGGATTGCTTCGCACGGCTGACAGCAGCTGATGAAAATGCGCGCGGTTGGCATCCACAAACGGATTTAATTCGTTGCTTTTCTTCGGTTGTGCCTGAATTTTATACCAACTCTTCCAACCCTTGAGCAGCATGGGAATGCCCTGGGGCCAGTTGGATTCCACATTTTTTGCCCAGTTTATACTACGCTCAAACTGCCACTCACTGTCCGCCTTCGCCTGCAACAGGGCCCCGCGGAAATAAGGTTGAGCGGTGGGATTCCCCAGAAAAAAATCCACCAGCGTTTGCGCCAGAAAATATCCCACGCCCACATCACCGATCACCTTTTCCCAGTCTTCATATTTGGTGGACGCAATGAAATCCACAAACTGCTCCGTGCTCATCTTCTGCACCAAATCCATGTAGCGTTGATACTGTCGCATGGTGTCAATTTTCTTTTGCACCCCCAAATGTTGCTTCCTGTTGGAGTACCACTCAGGCAGTCCTTCTGAGAGCCACAGTGGCATCACTCCGTAATTAGCCGCGTGCACCGCATGGCACATCTCGTGCAATAGCGTGGGCACAATCTCCCACGGCAAATCATGATTCCAGTAGCACACGATGGGCGTTGGCACCTGCGGCTTCATGCTTCGGTCATCCTGCCGGTTGACTTGCACCCGAATGCGCGTATAGCCCAGAGTGCCTGGGCCCACCTTATTGCCCAGAGCCGCCGAGTATTTCTGGTACGCCTCGAAGTTGGGCAGGAAATCAATTTTGTAATGGAAATCCTTCGGCACCGTAATGCCGATGGCGCGGTACTTGG
>JAPKDK010000346.1 GCA_028872645.1 Verrucomicrobiota bacterium | reverse complement strand
CGGCTGCCGTGCGAGTGTTCACCGCGCCCGTGCCCACGATCACCGGCACGCCGGCATCAGTGAGCGCGGCCACGCCGGCTTGGCGTTGGGCGTCGGTGAGCAACGGCCAATCACCCATCGAGCCGCAGTACACCACGGCGTTCATCCCCGCGCCCATTAACTCCTGCGCCTTGCGCACCAACGCGGCAGTGTTCGGTGCGCGGTCCTCGCCGCAAGGCGTCATCAAGGCGGGAATCCCGCCACAAAAAATCGTGCTGTCCATAAATTCGGTGAGGCAGTTTTACTGGGTGACTGAGGTTTTGTCGATAACGCAGCGCGATAGCACATTTCGGGCATTGACGAACGGCGGCTGTGAGGTCAGAATTTTTCTCATGACCAAGCACTTCCTTACTTCTGTTGTATTATTGGCCCTCACCTTTTCCGCTTTGGCGAAGGACAAGGATTACACGCCCATCTTCGATGGCAAAACGCTCAGGGGCTGGACGCAACTCAATGGCACGGCCACGTATCGCGTGGAGAAAGGCATCATTATCGGCAAGACGAAAGAGGGCAGCCCTAACTCGTTTTTGTGCTCGGACAAGTTGTACGGCAATTTTGATTTGAAGTTTGATGTGAAGGTGGATAACGGCCTCAACTCCGGCGTGCAGGTTCGCTCACAAACACGCGGTGGCCCCAAGGGACGCGTGAATGGCCCGCAAGTGGAGATTGAATCCAGCGGCACGAAAGGCGCGGAGTCTGGTTACATTTATGGCGAGGCGGCCGGGGGCTGGATGACACCGAAAGCAAAGCTCATCCCACACAAGCATTTCAAGGACGAGCAATGGAACACCTACCGTGTACTCGCCCAAGGCGCGCGAATCCAAGTCTGGATCAATGGCACGCAAATCTCTGACCTAACGAATGAGGAGAAACTTAAGAGCCACCCCAAGGGTTTCATTGGCCTGCAGGTGCACGGCATCGGCAAAAAGAGCGGCCCTTTCGAGGTACGCTGGCGCAATCTGGAGATCATTGAACTCAAGTAGGCACCAATCATGAAGAAATTGTTTCTCGTCATACTCATCGCCCTCGCGCCTCTGGTTTCGGCCAAGGAAAAAGGCTGGGTAACACTTTACAACGGCAAAGACCTCACCGGCTGGCAGACCACCGGCAACTGGCTCCCGCAAAAGGACGGCTCAGTGCTCATCCAACCGCGCAAAGGCGAAAAAGGATGGCAACGCTACAAAGCCTATCTTTGGACCAAGCGCACGTACAAAGATTTCGTTTTGCACGTGGAATACAAATACCCGCCCAAAGGCAACAGCGGCATTTACTTCCGCGTGCGCGATCGCGACAACCCCGTGCAAACCGGCATTGAAGCGCAAGTGCTCGATTCATTTGGCAAAAAGAATTTCGGCGCACACGATCACGGCGGCATCATCGGCACCGTGGGCGCGTCGAAAAACATGTCCAAAAAGGCCGGCGAATGGAACACGATGATTGTCACCTGCAAAGGCAATCACCTTCAAGTGGAACTCAACGGCGAACAAATCCACGACCTCCAGCTTGATAAAACCGCAATGAAAACCCGCCCGCTCGAAGGCTACATCGGCCTACAAGACCACGGCGAACCCAACAACCTCCACTTCCGCAACATCAAGATTCGCGAGCTCAAATAAGCGAGCCTGTCAAAAGTCCGCCCGCCAATATGCCGCGCATCACCGCCGGCGTTTATTACGAAGACTCCCCCAGCGGGCTGGAGTTTTTGGGAAAAGCATTCAGCTTCAAAACGCGTCTGAAAACCCCCAGTCCCGATGGGCAAATTATGCAATCGGAACTGGCGTACGAGGACGACCTCATATTCGTTAGCCAAGCTCTGTCCCGATAAAAAGAAAACCAGTCCCCAAACCCTCGGCAGCGCAATGACGAGCGGCCTATACATTTATGTGAACGACGTCGATGCCCATTGCGAACACTCCGGCGCCATCATCGTAAAAGAAACCGAGGACCAATTTTACGGCGGCCGCAATTACACGGCCAAAGACCCCGAAGGCCACCACTGGATGTTCGGCCAACACATCCATGACGTCCCCGACGAAGAATGCCGAAAGGCGATGGCGCAGTCTCCCGGATGGTAGTGGGCGAGTGAAGTTCGGTAAAGCGTGCTCTCCGAGCGCGCCGAGGCGGCTTCGAAGAAATCGCCCTTATCCTCTACCCCCGGGCCACCGCCCTGGGCTACATTGCTTCTAATTTTGCCGCTGCTTTTTCCCATTCAGGGGTGAGATTGTCTAGGGTAGTTTGGGCTTGGGTGAGGTCGCGGTTGATGGTCATTGCGCGGTTGGGGTTTTCGTAGGTTTCGGGGTCTTCGAGATCTACGGTGAGTTTTGTGATTTGAGCTTCTGCTTTTTGGATTTCTTTTTCGAGGCGTTGGACTTCGTTTTTGATGCCGCGCCGGTTGCGGCTTTTAGCGTTGCGGGCTTCGGCTTCGGCGCGTTTGCGGGTGCGTTGGTCTCCCTTGCTTACGGGCGCGGATTTTGCAGGGTTATGGGTCACGGCTTTGGCACCGCCGGTGAGGCCGGCGCGGGCGGTTTCGGCGTGGGTTTTTTGCAAATAATAATCGTACCCGCCGGGGAAGGTGCGCAGGCGACCGGCGTTGACGTGGACGGTTTGCTCGGAAATCAATCGGATGAA
>JAPKDK010000051.1 GCA_028872645.1 Verrucomicrobiota bacterium | reverse complement strand
CAGCGGCGGGTATTTGATTTTTTGGAAAGCGGGCGAGGACAAGGCATTTCACAAATTCAAAATGCAGGACACCGCCCGCGGGATGGATTTGCATCCCGACGGCATTCAGGTCGCAGCGGTGCACTGGAACAAGAAAGTGTCCCTTTGCAGACTTGAAAAAAAATCTGATTCGAAGAAGAAATGAAAAAGGCTACTCTGGGTAGCCTTTTTTTGGTTCGTCTATTTCTTCTTTTGTCCAGCAGGAAGAACTTTTCCAAGTGCGTGATCGGCAGGCTTGATGCCGCGGCGAAAACTGTTGAAACCATAGAAGAGTGGCTTATAGGGATCCACGTAGTCCACATTTGCCTTTTTTGGCACCTCTATTTCAAGGCCGGCGTAGACGGCATTGACGATCAATCGGCGCAGCCCTTCGCTTTGCAGATCCGTGGCCGCACCCATGGTGGAGCAGAAAATTTTGCTAGTTTTACCTGATGGCCACTTATAGTTGCGCGTCCAAGCCACGGGCATGGCAGGATCATTGATCCCGGACTCTTTTTTGAGCTTACGGTTTTTCTTCGTGCGGGTGGACGGCTTTGAATCGGGTTTCATGTTTTCCAGCACCAAGCCTCGCATGAGGATTTTCGCGTCCTGAACCGGGTAGGCTTCGTATACATCGGAGTCAGCAAATACATTGATGACGCCATTGAAGATGGGGTTATTCTTCTCAGAAGGCTCAACCACACCACGGCAGGCCTCGCGTTTGTGCCCCCCCCAGTGACTTACCCAGCCTTCGCCAAGTACACGTTTGCCAAAGCCGCCGAGTTTGCCTCGGAAAGCATGGGTGCTGGTGCGTAGGCCGATGATCGGCACGCCCCGATTGCAGGCATTGTCAAAATGCTTGTAGGTTGCATCATCCCAAGTGCGGAAACGCAACAGCATGATGATGGCATCCGCAGTATCCAATGCTTCCGGGTGAGTAAGGCTCTTCTGGTTATTGGGATCAATTTCGCCCTTGTCATTCAATGAAAAGAGCACGGTGCACTTGAAGCCGTGACGCTGACTGAGGATCTTAGCCATCATCGGTAGTCCTTCCTCGCCACGGTATTCCTCATCGCCGGTCAGGAAAACCAGGTGTTTCCCGTTGCCGGGGCCGGATTTCCCTTCGTATACAATGTGATCCTGTCGGGCTTGGAGTTGGGGTGCGATCAATGTGATTGCGAAAAGGAATGCGATTAGTTTTTTCATGTAATGAGGTCTGTTTTGGAACGGCGTTATTTTAGCTTTTCACGGCTTGGCTGCAAATCACAAATTCAAGAAGGCAGAGTTTACTTCGTGAATTATTTTTTTTGGCCTGGGTTGAATAATTCCAAAATACCGGCGGGGCCGCCATTGCCGAGGGTGCTGGCTTTGGTGGGGTCGAGCATGACTTCGATGCGATTGTTGGTGCCGTCGAGCATTCGGTTGAGGCCTTCGTCTTTGGAATCGGCTTTGATGGATTGGATGAGTTTTTGGCGGTTGCGGAGGGTTTGCTCGGAGTTGTCGCCGCCCACGAGGTGGCCCAGTGCGAGGAAACGAATGGGGCCGAGTTTTTTGTCGGAGATGACTTCGGCAAAGAATTTGTCGCTGTCGGCGTTGGTGCCCACGTGTTTGAGAATGGCATCGCCGAGGGCCATTTTGTCGCCGTCGTCGGTGAGGCTTTTGTCGTTTATTTTGGCGTAGAGCAGCGGCACGGCTTTTTCGCCGAGCACGGAGCTGAGGTAGTTTACTGCCGCGCCATCCACGCGGCCGTCGGCGGTGATGATCTGGGTTTTGGCAATGTCGACAAAGGTGGAGTCCCTGTATTTCACCAGCAGGGCGAAAAGGTATGCACGGGAAGTTTCATCGAAGAGGCTCTGAGTATTACCGCGGGTTGAGTGTTTTAGGAGTAAATGGGCGGTTTCAAGGACTTGTTCGCGATAAGTATCGCCGGCGATTTTTTCGAGTAAGCCGTCGAGGTAAGCCACTTCAAGGCCGCGTCCGGTTTTGGCGAGCACGCTGGCGAGGATGGCCTCGGCTGGGTCGCCGCCGATGTCGGCCACAACGTCGAGCAGGCCGAGCCGCAATGAGCGCGGGGCGAGTTGGCGGTTTTGCTTAAGGATATCACGGGACATAAAGTAGCTGCCAAAGCCCGAGCGCACAAAGCCGCTGACGCGGCCTTGCGGGTTGTCTTCACCTTTGGATTTGGCCGCGGCGGCGGTGGCTTGTTCGCGGTCGAACGCCATGGCGTTGGCTTCGTATTCCACGTCCACGGGGTTTTCCTGCATCAAAAATTCTTTGATGGGCGGGAACGCGGCTTCGCCGGCATCAGTGAGGCCCACCATATAATGGATCACGCGGCGCATGGTTTGTTGTCGGTTGTCGTCGCCGGGGCGGACGGTCATAAGTTCCTGGAGAATTTCCTCGGGCTTGATGCGGGCGGTGACGGTGATGACTTTCTCTTTTTCCACCGTAGTGATGCGATTGCCCTGGGCATCAGTGTTTTTAAGGTCACTCCGCAATTGCGCGATTTGTTCCTTTAGTTTTTCCTTGTCCGCATCAAAACCGGCTGAGGCGGGCGTGGGGGATTTGAGGATGAACGTGGCGGCGGCACCCACGAGGGTGGCTACGAGGATGGCGATAACTTGTTTCATTATTTAAGGTCTCCGGATTGTCTGCGTTTTTGTTCTTCGCCCAGTCGTTTGTCCATGGCGCTGAAGCCGAATTGCAGGAGGATGTCGCTGGATTGTTTGCGCACATCACCGAGCAACTTGCGGCGGGCGACAATGACGTCCACGGGTTGCTCGTGCACATCGCGCATCAACGCGCCGAGTGGTTGGGCGATATGCTCGTAGCGTTTAAAATCGAACAAGTCGCCCTTTTTCATTTTAGTGAGGCCCTCCTTGACCGATTCGTGGAAAATGGCATCCGCCTCGGCACTGGTGCCGATGAAGCGCAGGGCGGCATCGCGCAGGGCGGCTTTGTGAAATTCATTTGTAATGCGCGGATCTTTGTACGCGGCCAACAGAATGGGCATCGCCTCCGCGCCGAGCACTTGGCGCAGGTAGGAGAGGGCGTAGCCATCGAGCGAGCCATCCTCGGTGATGAGCAATTCCTTGGCGGTGTCCACAAAAATGCGGTCGTTGTGTTTCACCAGAATGGAATAAAGATATCCTTTGGTGCGCCGGTCCAGTTCGCTGGCGTCCTCGGCCACGGTGGGGGGGTTGGCGAGGATGCTGCGGGTGACGGCGAGGATGCGGTCGAGGTATTGGTCCGGCGCGATTTCTTGCAAAGCGATTTCGAGGTACGCGACCTCCACGCCGCGCAGGGTTTTTTCCAATACCTTGAGCAGCAGCGCCTCAGCGGAGTCGCCGCCAATGTGGGCGATGGTTTCCAGCAAGCCAAGCCGCAGCGTGGGCGGGAATGAATTATCCGGTTTGGGGAAAGGGCGGAAGTAATGGCCAGCCTCGCCTTCGCGCCATTTGCGGCGGCGGGCTTCGTCTTCATTGCGCGGTTCGGGGCGCGGCTCGGGCGGGAGATTGAATTCCAGATCCTGACTGGCCGCCAGAAATTTCTCGATGGGCGGCAGCGCGTTTTTGCCGAGATCCACCAACGATTCAAAATAATGCACCGCGCGGCGTTTGGTGCGGCCATCGGTGGCCTGAAGTGTTTGGAGTTGGGTGAGATAATGCGCGGCGTTCGGGAGCGGTTCAGCCTCAGTTTTTGCGGGCACTTCCACCGTGATGATCTCGCGCTGGTTGGCTTTCGCCTTGAGCGATTGGTTTTCGCTCCGCAACTCCGCCAGCGTTGCGAGGTGGGAATCATTGGCCTCGCGTTCCACGCGCGGTAGCGGGACATCACGGGTCAGCACATACGTGGCGGTACCGCCAATCAATGCGGCGGCGAGGATGGCAATGAATTGTTTCATCGATTTAATTTCAAACGGTCACGGGCCGCCCGAAGCTCAGCGGCGTCGAGGGCATTATCGTTGTTTGTGTCAGCGCGGTCAAACGACGGTTTCAACCAGCGCGGGGCTTCACTGAGATCTATCTTTCCGTTTCGATTTCGATCGTTGCGGCGGAGGAACGCATCGAGAATGCGGTCGCCATTGGTGCCTTGAACGCGCGCGGCCATTTCGCGGGTGGTGCGGGTTCGCACCTCGGTAAAGTGCCGCGCGTACGCCGTGGTGAGCGTGGCATAGCGCTCGCCCGGTGCGGGTCGGCAGAGGAGGGTAAGGCTGCCCATTTCATCCTTACTCTCCACGCCCCATCGTACGCGCACCGGCGGTACGGTGGGGTTGTTTGGATTGGCCTCGGAGTTGTCCCATACCACCATTGAATCCAGCCGCGTGCCTTTGGGGAGTTTGATGAAGTCCTTGAATTGATATTGTTCCTGCCATGAAAAATCCCAGTCTGGAATGTCCAGCAGGTTGAGCTGTTTGCCGGTGGGAAGGGTGGCGGTCATTTGGAGATGTTTGCCAAGGTAATGCGCGTGGGCGCTGATGGCAAAGGCTTCCACGGCGATGGGTAGCGTGAAGCTGTCGGTGACCTTATACGCCTTGTTGCCGGCCGGAATGTCCACGCCGGAAAGCGCACCGAAGGCCGGTGGTAACTGTACGCCCGCGAATGCGGTGCGCGGCGGTTGGTCAGTGAAGTAAAGGCCAATGGAGGATTGGTCGCGCTCGGGTTTGCCGGAGGGGTGATAGTGTATACTGAGCACGAGGTCGGCGGTTTTGGGCAGATGCCACGCCAGATCGTCGGGCAGTTCGCGCGGTTGACCGCCCACCGCCCAACCGCCGAGCGAACCCACACCGCGCCCCTGGCGGCGCATGCGGCGAAAGCCCGGTTGCCGGTCGGCGCGATCCATCCGCCGCGCTTCTCCGGTGGTGTCATACGAAAATAAACAGTGATGCACCACCGACCGCGCGCCCGGCCGGAACTCAATCGCCTTGAGCCATTTATCCTTGGGCAAATTCAACGGCACCACAAAGCCGCGATAAATGTCGCGCCCCTCGGCAGGCACCGGGAAGGGCTCAGTCATTTTCACGATGAGATCCGGTTTGCCGAGCTGCCAACCCGCAGTGAACTTGGGCAACGCCAGCAGCTTCGCCGGATCGCCTTCGGGGGCACCGGCTTGCGTCCATTGCGCAAGCGTATCGATTTGCTTTTCCGTGAGGCGCCGGTCGCCGTGGAATACGAAGCTCCCCTTTTCCGCGTGCCATGGCGGCATCACGCGATCTTTCGTGACGCGCACAATCAACCGCGCGCGTTTGCGGACGTCGTTGTAATTGAGCAGCGCGAAGGGCGCGGCTTCGCCCGGGCGATGGCATCCGGCGCAGTGGTTAAAAATGATCGGTGCCACATCTTTTGTGAAGGTGACCTCCGCGCGCCCGGGCAGGGCGGCCAGCAGAGTGGTTATGAGAATTACTTTTTTCATTTTGATTTGTATCCGGAAAGTTTGGGAATGAAGCAACCAATGCAGTCGCCGCGCGGTTTCGGCGCGGGTTGGCCGGCGAGCACAGCTTTCAGAGCATCGCGCAGGTCGTGTTGGGTGACCACCCGCCGCGGTTTACCGAAGTCCTCATAAAAATTATTGATGCGACCGCGATAAGCGATCACGCCATTGGCTAATACCACCACTGCCTCAGGCGTGACCGTGGCTCCCACGGCGCGGACGAGTTGATGTTTGCGATCATGGACGCTGTTGATTTGCGCGAGGGAGAAATCAGTTTGATGCTTCGCGAGCACTTTGGGGTGCAGTTCGGGTTCGGCGTACACGAGCGTGAATTGCGCTTTGCCGCTGAAGCCCTTCGCGATGCGTCGCATCTCGGGTATCATTTTGTTGGCCACCGGACAATCGTGCGTGATGAAAAACAAAACCGCCGGTTGCTTGCCTTTGGCGTGCAACGGCGTAAGGGCGTGCCCGTTTAGATTGGGGAGTGCTAAGCTCGTATCCGCCACGCGCGCGGGCTTGGTGGATGCGGTCAACAGGGTCAAAATGAGTAAGGCGGTTTTCACAATCGATCTATGGTTCAGAATACGTAAACAAAGCCAAGAAGGTTACTTTGGCTGATAAATTGGGTATTTGCGATGAATTTTGTAAGTTGCCAAAACATTCATTAAAAATGGGGAGGGAACCTTTATAAAACGTACAAAACAAGGTGCATTGGACACTGTGAACAAGCATACTAAAGTAGTGCCCCCCCCGTGATGATTCGCAGCTTAATTTTTTCGATGCTTATTTTTGGCTTGTGGGAATTAAGCCCTGCGGCCGTGTCTGTGGGCGGTCAGCAGCAGCAGGCCCAAAAGAAGCAAGTTGCCGGTTCAGAAGCCGGTCTGGGCCAAAACCCTGTCCAGCTCAACAATACATCTCAATCGTCTAATGCCAAAACTCAAACCCTGCAGACAACGAAGACGAAGCAAGTGAAGAAGCCCAAGGCCAAAGAAGGGAAAGGCAGTGAAGGGGGTTCAATGACCCGCGCTACTTCTAAATGAGTTGCGCCTCTTCAAAAGCGCATCCGTATTAAATTAATATCTCCGCAATTTGCACTGCGTTGAGCGCTGCACCCTTCAGGATTTGGTCGCCCACGACCCAGAAGCTCAGGCCATTTTTCATGGCGCAATCTTTGCGAATGCGGCCCACGGCGCAATTATCTTTTTCGGCTCTTTCCAACGCCATCGGGTAAATATTTTTGGAAACTTCATCGAGCAAATCCAGTCCTGGCGCCTTTTTCAAAACGCGCCGCGCGGCGGTTACGGTGATCGGCTTTGTGAATTCCGCATTCACCGCGATGGAGTGGGCGCGGTACACGGGCACTCGCACGCAGGTGGTGCTGGCGCGGAAGCGCGGGTGATGCAAGATTTTGCGGCCCTCGTTTTCGAGTTTCATTTCCTCCTTCGTGTAGCCGTTGTCGAGAAAGGCATCCACGTGGGGGAGGGCGTTGAAGGCGATTTGGTGGGGGTAAACTAACTTGGAAACCTTGTTCCCGCGCGCAAGATCTTTCACCTGCGTTTCCAGTTCCACAATCCCCTGCGCGCCGCTGCCGGACACGGCTTGATAGGTGGCCGCGAAAATGTGTTTCACGCCAAACGCCGCGTGCAGTGGATGCAGCGCCATCAGCGTGACGATGGTGCTGCAGTTTGGGTTGGCGATGATGCCGCGATGTTTCGCCACGTCCGCGCCATTAATTTCCGGCACCACGAGCGGCACGTTTTTCTCCATTCGGAAGGCGCTGGAATTATCCACCACCACCGCGCCGGCTTTCACAGCGATGGGCGCAAATTTTTGGCTGATGCCGCCACCGGCGCTGAAGAGCGCAATGTCCACGCCCACAAACGAATCGCGCTTGAGTTCGCGCACGGTGATTTGTTTGCCGTTGAAACGCACGCGCTTGCCCGCACTACGCTTGGAAGCCAGCGGCAGGAGTTGATCAACGGGAAACCGCCGCGCTTCCAGCACGCGAAGCATCGTCTGCCCCACTGCACCGGTTACACCCACCACGGCCACGTTATATTTGAGTTTGCTCATTCGAGGGCGCGGAGGATAACCGAAAAATGCGGAGAGTCAAACCGTCAAAAAGGCTCGTGCCGCATGGGGCGGTGTGGTTCCTTGCGGGTGTGAGCGATGAGGTGATTATTCGGGCGGCGGTGCGTGAAGATGTGCCGGGGATTTTGTTGATTTACAACGCGGCGGTGCGCGAGCCGGCGGCGGCGTATGAAGACGTGCCGCACACGCTGGCGCAGCGGGAGGAATGGTTCGACTATTTTACGGGCCGCAACTACCCCATTCTGGTGGCGGAAACGGACGGCGTGATTGTGGGCTGGGGCTCGCTGGGGCCTCATCAGGAACGAATGGGGTTTCGCTTCACCGGCGCGGTGGCGGTGTATGTGAAGGAACGCAGTCGCCGGCAGGGCATTGGCGGGCGGTTAATGGAGGCGCTGTTGAAGGCGGGGCGCGAGCGGCAGTTGCACGTGCTGCTGGCAACGATTGATGCGGCGAATGAGCCAAGTTTGCAATTGCACGCACGTCATGGATTTACGAAGGCAGGGGTGTTTTCGGAGGCCGGTTGCAAGTTTGGTGAATGGCGTGATGTGATTTATTTGCAGCGAAAATTGGATGATCGGCCCGTGCCGTAATACGTTAGGGCATAAAAAAACCGCCCCGAAGGGCGGTGTGAAAATTTGACTTTTAGTTACCTTGTCCGGGTCGCCGAGGTGTGCCGGGGGTTCTTCCTTCACCACCGTCGCGGTTACGCCTCTCTTCTTCGCGCCGGGCGCTTTCGGGATCGCTAAGGCGCCAACGAGCGCTGGTTTCCTCAGTGGGATTAGCTAGGTCATCGAGCCTTTTATCTAAGGACGCAAACATCGTCTGGAAATCAGGATCACTTGTGGTTCCTTTAACGCCGGCTAGGATTGCTCGCCGGTTGCTAATGGCCTCGGCGGCAAGTTCCTTGCCTTGACCTGGGCTGCGACCTAATCGTTCGAGGTCTCCTCTCAAAGCACCGCGTGAGCCGCCGCCCCGACCGCCGCCGCCTTGCTGGAACCGTGCTCTCATCTCTGCAAAGCGATCAGCGCGACTAGCTTCTTCGCCGCCACCGCCAGCAGCTCGCTGGGCCCGTTCGGCTTCGCGTTTAGCTTGTTCGGTCTTTTCATCGGCCATTTTCTGGAGGCCTTCCCGGAAACGATCGACCATGACCTGGCCAGCCGCAGGGGATTCATCGAGGTAATCATTAATGCGTCCCCACAAATCTTCCTTGGTGCGGTTCTCGATGTTGGTATCATAGTAGACGGTAGCAAGGATAGGCACGGACTGTGCTTCAAGCACGCGGGTGAGGTAGTCCAATGCGCGCCGGTCGAGGCCATTCTCGGTAACCAGCATTTTCTCGGCGTCCTCCTGGAAGGTGGTATCTTTGTAGCGGATAAGAATATCCCAAAGCGCTCCCACCGCACGTGAGTCCAGTTGGCCGGGCACTTCGTTAGTGGCATCGGGGGGGTTGCGGAGAATGTACTTTGCCGCACTGAGCACTTTGTCTTTGTACTGATGCTCCGCGCCGTCGGCCAGCTTGGTGAGCTGGCTGTCAATAATTGAGACTTCAACGCCCACTTGGGTTTGGCGTAGGGTTTTCACTAGGATGGCTTCGGCGTCCACGCCGCCAATGCGGCCGAGTGTTTCGATGAGGCCGATGCGTAGCGAAATGGGCATGACACGACGGGTTTCTCCTCCGCGATCACCACCGGGGCGCTGACCTCGATCACCACCAGGGCGCTGACCTTGACCTCGATCACCACCGCCTCTGCCGCCTGGTTGGGCTGAAATGACTCCGGTAAGAGCCAAGAGAATTAGAATATTAAGTGTACGTTTCATTTTCTTAGAGTGGATTAGATTTTAGTTAGATTTCAGATTGTTTGGGTTGGTTTTAACGTCCACCTCTGCCGCCGCCTCTGCCTCCCATCATTCCCCGCATCATGTTCCGAACACGTTCTTCTTGGCTGCCGCCCATTTGCTCCATCTGTGCCTTTTGTTCGTCTGTCATCATCCCCATGAATTTTTCTCTACTTGAATTTCCGATCTCTCGCATTTTCTCCATTTTTTCTTCCCGGCTCATTTCTTGGTTGCTCCAAAGCTCACCCATCTTTTTGCGCAATTCTGAACCTTCTCCCCAAGATTCGGTTACAAAGGTCCGCATCTCCTCCGCTTGGGCGTTGGTGATTCCGAGCTGCTGTCGGAAGCTGGGCCGGCCAAATTCTTTATCCACGCCCTGTGCCATAAAGTTGGAGATGGCAGGTAGTGACTCTTCGCCGGCGTCCACAAGGCTTTCAAAATAATGGATCACCCGTTTTTGCGATTCCACGTCGGCCCCAGTGGCACCGTCTGCAATAAGCTGATCAATCAAATCCGCCGGATCGGTCACCACGCCGGGTACTTTCACATTGGATTCCTTGAGGACAATTGTGGCGCGCGAAGCGGAAGCGGTTTGAAGATCCTTAATTTGCTTACGGAGCTCTGCCACTTTAGCAGACTGGGTATCAGTTTTAGATTCCTTTCGCTCTTGGACCTTGTTTTTTGAGGATGAGCTGGTGACAAAGAAGGTAATTGCCGAGCTTACGATCATGGCTGCGATTATGGCTATAACTGTTTTCATAATAATGTATTCCCGAGGTTATGACGCTTAATGCGGTAAAGTGTTACAAAAAAAAGGCTTTTAGTCTATGATTGGGCGGATTGTACCACTGGCTCGGTGGAACGCGGGGAGGCCCCGCGCAATTTAGCTATCATATCGGGCAGTTTTTCCAGCAGAAAATCAACTTCCGCATCGGTAGTATATTTGCTAAGGCTCAGTCTTACCGAACCGAGAGCGTGTTCCGGCGAAACACCCATCGCCGTCAGCACGTGGCTCGGCGCCAGCGAACCGGTGGTGCATGCCGAGCCGCTGCTGGCGCAAATGCCCTCGCGATCGAGCAGCAACAAAATCGCCTCCGCCTCGCAATTGGCAAAACTCAAATTACTTGTGTTCAGCAATCGCGGCTCCTTCGCGCCATTGCGCGTGACGCCCTCGATGCTGCTCATAATGCTCGCTTCCATCCGATCGCGCAAAGCGCGGATGCGGGACGTATCGTTTTCGAGGCTCGCCATCGCCATCTCCGCTGCGCGGCCGAAGGCTACGATTTGCGCGACATTTTCCGTGCCGCCGCGTCGACCGCTTTCCTGGCCACCGCCCATCACGTATGGCTGCCACGGCGTGCCCCGCCGCACGTACAACATTCCGATGCCTTTGGGCGCGTGCAGTTTGTGGGCCGAGAGCGACATGAAATCCACCCCCATCGCCTTCACATCCAGCTTCAACTTGCCGGGCGTTTGCACGGCGTCGGTATGGAAAAGCACATTTTTTGCACGACACATCGCGGCGATTTCTTCGATTGGAAAAATCACGCCCGTCTCGTTGTTGGCCAGCATCACCGTCACCGCCGCGGTATCCTCGCGAATGGCCTCGTGCAGTTCGTGCACATCTAATTGACCCGCGCGATCCACCGGTAGCCATGTGACTTCGCCGCCGCGTTTCTCGAACGCCTCGCCAAACTTCAAATTGGCCGAGTGCTCCACCGCCGTGGTGACGAGATGCCGTTTGCCCGGCCGCGTGAGCAACACGCTGTTGAGCGCCGCATTGCTGCTTTCGGTGCCGCAACTGGTGAAAATAATTTCGCGCAGATCGGCATTGATCAGCGCCGCCACCTGTTCGCGCGCGGCATCCACCGCCCCCACCAGGCGATTGCCGAAAGTGTACGCGCTGGAAGGATTGCCCCATTGCTCCGTGAGAAACGGTAGCATCGCCTCCAACACCTCCGGCGCTACACGCGTGGTGGCGTTGTTATCAAAATAATAAAATGGCTCGTTACTCATCAATTCAGCCGCAAACATCGCGGGGGAACGGCGAGTTAAACAGCCTTTCCGTGCCAAAATCAAAGCTTTTTCTTGTGAAGACACACTGCGCGCGGTAAAATGACAGCTAATTCAACGGTATGAAGGCAGCACTTATTTTCGGAATCGCAGCCGTGTCCGCGCTAGGCGGTTGGGGCTGGAAAGTCACTCACGCGACTCGAGTAAGTTGCTGCGCCTCGCCGCCGCCGCAATCCGCCGAGCCGCTGTGCGAACTTTGTGTTTCCCCCGGCAGCCGCGCATCGCTCTTGCTGGCGCAGCCCACCTTCATCGCCAATCCCGATCCGCTCACCGAGGCCGATATCGCCAAGGCGCTCAGTGAAGAAATCATCGGCCCCGATCTTGCGTTGGAAGAGGTGCGTGTCTTTAACGAAACCCGTGTGCCCGAAATGCCTCACGTTCGCACCGCCGCCGAGTGGAAAACCAAAGCCGCCGAGTATCGCAAAAACATTTTAGACAAAGTTATTTTCCGTGGTGCCGCCGCCAAATGGCGCAACACACCGCTGAAAGTGGAGTGGGGCGATACGATTGAAAACCTCCCGGGCTATCGCATCAAGAAACTGAAGTTTGAAGCCGTGCCTGGATGGTGGATTCCCGCACTCCTTTACGAGCCGCTCAAGCTCAAGGGCAATGTGCCCGTGGTGATGAACGTCAACGGTCACGCGCGTACGGGCAAGGCGACGGATCACAAACAACTCCGCTGCATCAATCTTGTGAAACGCGGAATGATTGTGCTCAACCCAGAGTGGATTGGCATGGGTCAGTTCGCCAATCGGATGGGGCATTATCAAATGAACCAGCTCGACCTGTGCGGCTCCTCCGGCATCGCGCCGTTTTATCTCAACATGAGCAAAGGCCTCGATGTGCTCCTCGCCCATCCCAATGCTGATCCCAAACGCGTGGGGGTGGCGGGCCTTTCGGGCGGCGGTTGGCAGACCATTTTCATCAGCTCACTCGATGAACGCGTCACGCTCGCCAATCCCGTGGCCGGCTATTCCAGCTTCAAAACCCGCGCGCGCCACGGCAAGGACCTCGGCGATTCCGAGCAAACTCCCAACGACCTCGCCCTCTACGCCGACTACACGCACTTCACCGCGATGCTCGCCAACCGTTCCGCGTTGCTCACCAATAACGCTTACGACGCCTGCTGTTTCACCGCCGGCCACGCGCTCCCGCCGCTCATCGAGGCCGCCGCGCCCATCTTCAGTTTGCATGGCCGGCGTGATTCCCTGCGCACCCATATTAATTTTAAACCCGGCACCCATAACTTTGGCGTCGATAATCGCCAGCAACTTTACCGCTTCATCGGGGACGTATTTTATCCCAACGACAAAAAATTCAACCGCGACGAAATCCCCAGTGAAAAGGAAATAAAAACCTATGACGAACTCATCGTCCCCTTGCCCAAAGACAATCACTCCTTCAACACTATTGCTCTTGGCTTAATGAAAAATTTTCCCAAACCTCAAACCGGCAGCAAAGCCGAACAACGCGCCAAGCTGCTAAAAATCATTAACGCAAAAAATCACAAAGCCACCGCTAAAAAAATCGGTGGAGCTGACGGCGTGGCGCACTACCAATTCCAAATCGCCAACGACTGGACCGTGCCCGGCACCGTCATTACGCCCGCCAACCCCAAAGGGACAACCCTCTTCATCGCCGACGATGGGCGCAAAATACAAGCGGCTACCGTGATGAAATTACTCGCCGCCGGCCAACGCGTCATCGCCTTCGACCCGTTTTTCTTTGGTGAATCCAAAATCAAAAGTCGTGATTTCCTCCACGTCATTTTGATGCACGCGGTGGGCGAACGCGCCCTCGGCGTCCAATCCGGCCAAATCGCCGCCCTCGCCAATTGGGCCAAAAACGAATTCGGCGGCGCCGTGAATATGAAATCCATCGGCCCTCGCCTCAGTGTCGCCGCGCGCTTGGCCGCGGTGCAGACGGACGCCATCGCGACCGTCGAATTGGAACAGCCGATGAAAAGCCTCAAAGAAGTTATCACGGGAAACAAAGGCGCCAATCATCTGCCCGAAATGATGTGTCACGGCTTGCTCGAGCATTTTGACTTGAAACAAATCGACGCGCTGAAATAAGGGAGAGGCAAGTTCCACCTTGCTCCATTTCAAAAAAAGAAGGGGCCCTCGTCCCTCCCACGCGCGCTCTACTCAAATTCTAATTCCACCACGGCGTACACCAAAAATTCCGGCACGGTGAACCGTACTCGTTGATCCTTGGTGGTCGCAATTAATTCCTGAGCGCCGTTTTTCTCGGGCGTGAAAAATCGGAGGTGTTTCAGCTTCTTTCCTTTCGGAATCGCCATGGAGCACTGGATGCCTTTCACGGCGATGGGTTTTTCGTCATGGATGCCCCCC
>JAPKDK010000345.1 GCA_028872645.1 Verrucomicrobiota bacterium | reverse complement strand
GAACGATGGCTTTGGCCAACGGCCCGCGCGCGGAGGAAATAGTTTTGCAGGCGCTGCGCCTTGGCGAGGTGGGCATCACCAGCATCCCATGCGAAGTGCTCTGCGAAATCGGCCTCACCCTCAAAGCCAAAAGCCCGCTGCCGCAGGCCACCTTCACCATCGAGCTGGCCAACGGCCACAACGGCTACCTCCCCACCCCCCGCCAACACGCCCTCGGCGGCTACGAAACGTGGATGGGCACCTGCACGCTGGAAATCTTGGCCTCCGAAAAAATCAAAAAAACGCTGCTGGGGATGCTGGAGAAAGTGGCAAAAGAGAATTAATGAAAATTCTCGGTTTATCGGCATTCATTATTTTTGCGGTTGTGGTTTTTGGGTGCTTCGACAATGCGAAGAAACCAGTCTCGGAGAAGGCGAATCAAAATAAACCGCGCGCGCATCCCCGAAAACTTGCGTTGCCGGGGACGGGCCGGTTGGCGTTTCACAGTTACACGGCGTACGATTTGGATGATGAGGGACGCAGGTGGCTGGATGGGCGTATTCACATCTGCGATTTTCCGGCAGACACGGCCACGACGATTCCGGAAATCGAGAAGCACGTGATTCACGCGATGAACCCGGCCTTTTCGCGCGATGGCGCGAAGCTGGCGTTTATGGCACTCCCCATCGGCCCCAAGTACGGTGCTGAATGGTCGACGGCGTTTGACATTTTTGTTTACGATTTCCGGAGCGGCGAGTTGATCAACGTCTCCAAGCAAGCCGACTTGGGGGTTTCGATTGATGAAGATCCGGTCTTCACCCCGGACGGCAGCTCGCTCGTTTTCAAGCGCGACCGAGCGGACCTTTGGAAGATCGGTTTGAAATCGTTTCGAGTCGAGGCGATCACCACTGACGGCAAGCAGCGCGAGGAATCCGGCCCGCGGATTTCCCCCGACGGAAAATGGATTGTCTATTGGAGCGGTGACGGAGCGGTAGCAGACGTGTATCGCATCCCCATGACAGGTGGCCCGGCGGAGTTGCTGGCCGGTCTGCCCGGGATTCAGGAAATGTTTCCGGTGTTTATGGACAACCGCCACTTGGCCTACACGCGGTGGACATCCGCCCAACAGCACGACGATGAGGTTTACTTCATTGATTTGGCAACCGGCAAGCACCGGGCAGCCGCCTTCAATAGTACCAATGGCGCAAACGATTCCGACCCTTTCGCGATCGACAACTGGGTGGGGTTTTCCAGTAATCGCAAGGAAAATGGCAAAGGGGGATGGGATCTGTACTTGGGCGATCCGGCATCTCCCTCCCCCATCTACCTGCGCCGGCTCAGCACGTCTCGCCACGATCTGGGCGGCACCTGCACGCCGCACACAGTTGGGCGCAGAAAATGAATTGCCTGCAGGCCCCCGGCAATCCATATGCTGGACAGGGTCGCTGACTATGATTGATTGAAATCTGCTTTGAGGATAGAGTTCTTTTTTGCACACGAATTATGCGAGTTGTTTTTTGTATACTAATGTTGGCCGGCTTTGGTGTCGGGGAAATTGTTGCGGCAGCTAAAAAGCCTTTGCCTAAACCATTACGGGCGCTGCTGATTACCGGCGGTTGTTGTCACGATTACGTGAAGCAAAAGGATATCCTAAAGGCAGGGCTTGAGCGGCGCATAAACATTGTTATCGACCACGCACATTCGCCGGATAAAAGCACGAAGCCCCCGTTGGCGATTTATGGCAACCCGGATTATGCGAAGGGCTACGATATTGTGATTCACGATGAGTGCTCGGCGGGCATCAGTGATCCAAAAATAATCGCGGGTGTTCTGGCACCGCACAAGCAGGGCATTCCGGGCGTGAATCTTCATTGCGCGATGCACTCATATCGCTTTGGTAATTATCGTGCAAAGGTGAAGCCCGCCGACGCCAATGCGAAGTGGTTTGAATACATCGGGCTGCAATCCACTGGGCATGGGCCTCAGCAGCCAATTGAGGTGACTTTTGAAAACAATGTACCGTTCATAACGAAAGGCGTGAAGGCATGGACCACGCAGCGCGAGGAGCTGTACAACAATGTACAGGTGTTGCCGGGCACGCAAGTGGTGGCGCGTGGTGTGCAAGGCAATCGCAAGGCTGTAGTGGCGTGGGCGAGCGAATACCACGGCGCACGCGTGTTCAGCACATCACTCGGACACAACAATGTGACGGTGGCTGACGCGCGTTATCTGAATCTCGTTGCGCGCGGCATTTTATGGGCAACAAAAAACGAGGCAAGGCCGGTTGCGATGCCAAAGAATGAAAAATTTGATTTAAATAGCAAACCGAAGCCGCAATCCAATGCGGCCGGAACAGGCAAAGGCAAAGTAGTGCGTGTGCCGAAGAATGCAGCAACAGGTGCGAAGGTGACCGCCAGCTCGGAAGAAAAATCCAAGGGAAATATTGCGAAACTGGCGATTGACGGTAACCCGGCCACGCGTTGGTGTGCCGCTGGAGGTAACAAAGGCTCATGGTTGCAGGTCGATCTCGGTAAGGCGTTGGACATCCGGAATATCCGTCTTTATTGGGAGAAAGCCAACGCAGCCTACCAATACACTATCGAGGCTTCCGCAGACGGCAAAAACTGGAAGACCGTATTGGATTACTCGAAAAACAAGGAGGTGAAACAGATCGCCCCTCACGCGGTTGAGGCCAAGGGCACGC
>JAPKDK010000344.1 GCA_028872645.1 Verrucomicrobiota bacterium | reverse complement strand
CGTTGGGCCCGAGATATGTCGGTGGGCGTCATTTGCTTTATGACGATGTCACGGCCCTTAACCGCAGCATCATTGCCCTGCGCCACCGCAAGGCTGAACCACATGTGAGCGATGACGTTGTCCTGAACGACCGGCTGGCCTTGGAAGTACATTACACCGAGGTTGAGTTGAGCGGGCGCGTACCCCTGCTCGGCGGCCTTGCGGTACCATTTCATCGCCTCGACATTGTCCTGAGGAACGCCCTGGCCTTGGCGGTGCATGCCGGCGAGGTTATGCTGGGCAGCCGCGTCCCCCTGCTCGGCCAGCGGCTTCCATTCCTTCATAGCGGTCGCGTAGTCTTTACGCTTATGAGCCTTATACCCTTGCTTAAGATCTGCGGTATGACCAGCTTTGCCACCAGCAAAGCCAAGACGACCAGTGATGGCCTTCCACATTCGTACGTCTCCGTTACCCAAATGATGGCGGATCTTGGCGAAACTTTTTCTCCGATAACTTATCGTGTTGAGCAAGTCAAGATGGGTCCGTTAAAAAAGACGTTCCAAGCCGAACCAGGGCGCCTCTGATGGCGATGTAGCCGTACATATCGCCCCACGCATACTTTTTTTGTTAAAATTTCCCTCAAAGTAAGCTGGGGGAACGGTGGAGCAAAAGGCAGAAGGCAGCCCCTGACCGGCGGGCAGACTAGCGGAGCAAGTATCTGAAAATTCTGAAAAAATTTTGCGTTCCTAGGCCACGGCACGAAAACTGCGCGGCAAATATGAGAGAGCCTTAGGTTTTGAAATTTTGATCAACGGAGTGCGCCGAGTTACCCCAGGAATCCCCTATGAAGAACAGCTTTATTTAATCCCCACCCCTGCCACGAAACCATCGGCCCGGTGAGACGTTTTAACATTGAAAATATAATGGTATTTTTTTTACAGTAAATAATTTCTTAACAATATGTTTTTTAGGCTCCAGTTTTGGCGGTCACTTCCTCCAACAAACGATTCTTTGGCGCTCCCACGATCTCAACAAATACTATAAAATATTAGGCTCGTGAATTCCCGAGTAGATGAATGACGTAAAGGAATGCTGCCAGCCCCTGGAGGCTCCCTTTGTCGCGTTCGGCACGGATAAGGGCGGAAACTCTTTGCCGCTTGGTGAAGCCGCTGTGCGTTAGTCCATTGCCTGAGCCAGCAACTCGAAAGAACGCACCCGCGCCTGATGATCCCAGATCGCCGCTGCGACCATCAGTTCGTCGGCGCCGGTGGCCTCGATCATTGGAGCGAGTTCAGCCTTGATCGTCGCCGTCGAACCGTGGAAAGAGCAGCCTAGCATAGATGATGCCTGTGCCTTTTCCATTGGCGTCCAGAAATCCTCGATGTCGTCGACCGGCGGCGGCAACAGCCCACGGGTGCCTCGCACCATGCGGCTGAATTGCTGTTGTGGGGTGGTGAACAACCGTCTCGACTCGTCTTCGGTATCGGCGACAATGATGTTGCAACCAACCATCACGTATGGCTCCGCCAACTGTGCTGATGGCTTGAACCGATCGCGGTAAATCGACACCGCCTGCAAGAGCGCTTGAGGTGCAAAATGCGAGGCGAAGGCGTAAGGTAGGCCAAGCATGGCGGCTACCTGAGCCCCGTATAGACTGGAGCCTAAAATCCATAGCGGGACGTTGGTACCCTCACCGGGAATGGCATGGATCGACTGGTTCTCATGAGGAGGGCCGAGCAGGCTTTGCAACTCGACCACGTCCTGCGGGAAATACTCCGACGCATCGGCGGCCCGGCGCAGCGCCCGCAGCGTGTGCTGGTCGGTTCCCGGCGCTCGTCCAAGACCAAGGTCGATGCGATCGGGGAACAATGTCGCCAGCGTGCCGAACTGCTCGGCAATCACCATCGGTGAATGGTTCGGTAGCATGATGCCACCGGCGCCAACCCGGATCGTCTTGGTGCCATTGGCGACGTGGCATATGCACACGGCAGTAGCGGCGCTGGCGATACCAGCGAGATTGTGGTGTTCGGCAAGCCAGAAGCGTTGGTAACCAGCGCTCTCGGCGCGTTGCGCTAAATCAAGCGCATTGGTCAAGGCGTCTGCTGAGGTAAAGCCTTCGCCAATATAGGCAAGGTCGAGTGCGGATAGTTTTATCATTGTGGCATTTTAACTCATGCGAGCCATCGCACCAGCGCTCATCGAAACATACCCGGCGTTCTGTCCGATTACGCCAGAAATCCAGCGACGGCTCGGCGGCTAAGAATGGATTAAGATTGGTTGGATAGAGGGGTCAGACATTTGGGTTCGTTGTATCGATACCACAAAAATTCCATTGAACATTTTTATTTATATTATTTTTTTCTGAATTTATAGGTTGATTTTTAACGCAAAAAACAACCTATAAATTCGCCAAATCATTGAAGTACTTATATTATATGATATTTTTCGTGCAGGATGGATGGTTTTGGGATGTCTATAACTACGCCAAACTGCGTCCTTTTCCACTTAAGTGTTTCTCATATATGGCCCAGGCTCAGTGCCTGATGCCCGAGTTTTCAATGGCAATTGATTTTTCCTCCCAATGATTTTCCATAAGCCTTTCACGCACGGCCTGATAGACAAATCCTGTTTGCACATCGCTGTGCAAGTATGCTTTCAAATGTTCTTTTTGAGCGTGTGAGAGTTCCGTGTAGGCATGGTCGATTAACC
>JAPKDK010000343.1 GCA_028872645.1 Verrucomicrobiota bacterium | reverse complement strand
CGCAAACTTCAACATAATTATTTTGTCTTCAGCGACTGCAGGTACGCCAACAAATCGGCGAGCTGATTGGGTGTCAATGCGGCTGCGAGGCCGGGGGGCATGGAGGAAACCGGAAGCTTAGCGCGCTGTTTGATATCTTTTGAGCGTAATTCTTTTGCCACGCCGACCGCGGTGCGGATGTGGATGGTGTCGGCGCTTTCCAATGTAACGAAGCCCACGTACACATCGTTGTTCTTCATGATGAACGAATAAGTGTCGAAACCCTGCGCGATGACCGCGCCGGGTTGCAGGATGGATTGGATCAACTCCATCGGCTTGTAACGCTTGCCGATGTCCACTAGATGCGGGCCCTTGGGTGTTTGACCATCGGCGGTGGTATGGCAACTGACGCACGCCTGTGAAGTGAAGAGCGCCTTGCCGCGTGCGAGGTCGCCCTTGGCCTTGAGTGCTCGAGCGGTAGCGATTTTATCGCCGAGGGTGATGTTGTAATTTTTCGGGTCGCCCGTGGGTTCAGGAATCTTGAAGGGCGCATTCGCTTCATTGGTCGCCATGACAGTACCGGTTGGTAATCCGGCGATGCTGATCTTATGTTTGGCCAGCTGGGTTTTCACCAAATCCACAGTGGCCTTTGGCGCTTTTGCAAAAGCGGTTTTCAGGCCGGTTTCAATGGCGGTGCTACCGCTCCATTTCTCACGGGCAAAGTACGGGCCGGAAGTATCTGGACGCGTGCCCCACCAGCCTTCGGTGTATTTGCCCTCGCGATGATACAATCGCACGAGCGTGGCAAGCGTGGCGGGATCAGGATTTTTTGCAACACGGGCACTGAGGGCAGCAACCACTTTGTCGTCGTGAATATATTTCATAACACCGAGCGCGGCCGCACCGTGCGTACCATCGAGGGCATCGATTAAAGTATCCACCGAATTAAGCGCCACCAACGCGCGTGTGGCGAGGTGCGGGATGACAGCAGCAGGATTGGCTTCATTGTGTGCAGGTTGCTTAGCGAGCTTGGGCGCGCCAGCATGCGGCAGGATGGCTGCTGCCGCGGTGGCATCCCCAAGGCGACCGAGGCTGATAAGCGCCTGCGCGCGGTGGCGGGGGTTTTCACTATCGAGTGCATTGACAAAAATGTCCTTTTTCAATCCCTTTAGTTCGCCCTTACGGTCAGTAAGCGCACGCATCGCAAACTCGGCAATATCGGCATGGGCACCGAGTTTCAGTAAATCGTTTTGTGCTTTCGTGCCGTTGAGTTGTTTGAGCGTGAAGATGGCGGCCACGCGTCCAGCGAGTGGGACGGCTTTGTCGGCGGCCAGCGAGATGAGCTTGGCTGTGCGCGTCGCACTGGGGCCTCGGCGTTTGAATTCGAATTGCGCGTGAAGGTTTTGCTGTTGGCTTGGGCCAATAAGCAGGTCAAAGAGCTTCACATCGGTGAGTTTGTTAACGTCAGGGAAAGGAGTTGGTTTGAAATCTTTCGGCACAAGCTGCACTACATAACCGACATTCGGACCACTATAGGCAAATTTGCCACCATGCCAACTGGCGACATACATACGGCCGCTGGCATCCACATCGATGTCAGTCGGGCGACTAATGGACAGGAAAGTTTCCTGATGCGTGTCGAAGGTGGCGCCGTTGGCGGGCGGGTTGTGGCGGTACACCGCACTGCGGCCCCAGTCGCAGGTGTACACGGCGTGGCCAAAAGGCGCGGGCCAGCGGGTGTCGTGATAAAACATACCACCGCAGCCTGAACCGCCGCCATAATCCTTGAGCGTGGGCATGATCTCGGTGTGAAAATTTTTGTACCACGAAGGATAGCCATACTCCCCGGTTTGCATGATGTGGCTAAAGCGTACGTTCCAACCACCACCATCGTTTGTATTATCGCGCGTGAAAATATTAAGGTACGGGTCGATGCACGCATCGAGGATGTTACGTAGGCCCCAGCAATAAACTTCCATGTCCGAGCCGTCGGGCCGGATGCGCACGATGCCGCCGCCGCGCCGACTGAGCACTCGACCATCCGCGCCCACGGCTTTTGTAAAACCAAAGTCACCCACGGCAATATAAATCCAGCCATCGATGCCCATCCGAATGCCGTTGGTGGTGTGGTCCGCGCCGCGTTTGTTCACGTACTCCGTGCTGATGCCGTCGATGAGCCGCTTCTCTTTATCGGCCATGCCATCGCCGTTTGTATCCTCGTACAACGTGAGAAAAGGCGGATGCAGTACCCACAATTTTCCGTTGTCATAAATCAGCCCGCGCGGATGATCCATTTTGGCGAAGGTATTAATTTTGTCCGCCTTGCCATCGCCATCGGTGTCGAGGCAACGCACCACGCGCCCGCGACCCTTTGCCTTGCCGAGGCTGCCCTGTTCATCAATTCCCACAAACAACTCGCCCGTGGAAGCCGCGGTGATGCAAACCGGATAATTCACCAACGGCGGCTCGGCGAAAAGTGAGAGCTTGAAGCCCGCTGGCGCTTTCACGCCTGCGAAGCCGCCGGCATTTTTGTTGCTGCCGTTTTCTGCCGCCTTTATAACCTTGCGCGACAGCTCCGGCAAGGCACCGGTGTGCACCTCAATCTCCCACAGGCTACCCCATGCGCCGGTACTGGAGCCCAGATAAGTGACCTTGAAATACCGCGTGCCCTTGGCCTCAACCGCGTGAGGGGCGATCTGTTTCACCTCCTTGTTTTT
>JAPKDK010000342.1 GCA_028872645.1 Verrucomicrobiota bacterium | reverse complement strand
TCGTCGAGCACAATGCCTTTCGCGTGGACCAATTTAATCGCGAGGAAAATTCCCAAGCCCACTACGAACACACCGGCCCGGAATGGTTGCGCCAAACCGACGGTAACATCGATGCCTTCTGCGATTTCGTGGGCACCGGCGGCGGCTTCGCCGGCGTGGCCCGCGCGTTTAAGGAGCACAATCCGGACATTGGCTGTTACATCGTCGAGCCCCACGGCGCGGCCAAGCTCGCGGGCCAATGCATCAGTTGCTGCGCCCACGTGATTCAAGGCGGCGGTTATGGCAAAGATTTGCCGCTCATTAACCACGACCACGTGGACGGCCATCTCATGGTCGACGACGTGGATGTCACCGAGGTCACGCGCCGTCTCGCGCGCACCGAAGGCATTTTTGCCGGCTACTCTTCCGGCGCAAACATCGCCGCCGCGTATCAACTTTTGCGCGGCGATTTCAAAGGCAAAACCATTGCCGTCCACATCTGTGATTCCGGCCTTAAATATTTGAGCACGGATTTGTGGGAAGATGAAATCAGCACGCCGGCGCGATTCGCGTCAAGACCGTCGGGGTCATCACGATGAAAGTGTCGCACAGTCGGCCGCACGCCAAGATCGAGTATTTGAAAAATTATTCATGAATGCCGCCGGCCTCGGCAATGGGCCTCACCAGCTAAGACGTTCGGGACATCGCCGAATATTTAATGGGCGGGTGCACCGGTAAACCTGCGCCGCCTCGCCCGAAAATTGTGCCGATCTTCAGCCGGGCCGTCGGGCCGGATTGGGAGTAATTGAGCGGCAAATATTTCCTCAACGTAAATTGCTGGACCGATACTTGGCGCTGGGAAGGCGGCCACGCGTGGCGCACCGGAAATCCCACGGGGGTGATTCGGTATCGCGAATTCTTGACGAACTTCGAATTACCGTGCGAATGGATGCACAACAAAAAGGGCGGCAACTACGGCGTCTTCGTGTGGGCCACGCCGCAGTCGATCTTAAACCTGACCCGAGGCAAAGGCCGTCTGCCCCAGAGCATCGAAGTGCAAGTCCTCGATCTCGGCTACCGCGAAGTTTACAAGGCCAAATACAAAAAGCCGGGCAATTGGTTCACCAGTCACGGCGATGTTCGCTTGTGGGTGAACGGCACCGAAGTATCCGGCGGCAACGCCATCTCACCCGCCTCCGGATTTCTCTGTCTTGAATCGGAAGGCACCGCGATTGAATTCAAAAGCATCTGCTTACGAAAACTACCGCCGCACAAAACCACGTTGCCCGCAGGAATGAAAATCCCCGTGCCCGTCATCGTGAACCCCGCCATTCGTCCGGCCATATCGCTGAAAGGCCACGCCCCATTGGGAATCTGGCAGTACCTCGGCACCTACACTCGAGAATTCCTAGCCGACGGCCGATGCATCCTTCGAAACGGAAAGGAAGTGATCTGGACGAAAAAAACCATCAAACAAACCCTCGCCTCCATAACAATCGTAGGCGGCTACCAGCACACCCTAAACGGCGACACCCTAAATATCGAAGGCCGCTACAAAGCGAAACGCCGGAAGTAGCCAAACCAAAGCGACTTAAGTGCCGCAGCATCTTGACGGCAGCGTAATTGCGCGATTGAAAAATCCCTCCCTTTCCCCACAATCCGCCCATGCATTTTTTGAAACGCATTTTGTCGGTATTGGTTTTAGCGGTGGGCACTTCACAAGCGGCTGACTTGGAACGCATCAAGTACAATCACCCCGGGCTGGTGGTGGATTTGGGCGTTGGACTGTGGGCTTGGCCGATGCCGGTGGATTGGGATGGGGATGGCGACCTCGACTTGCTGGTGGATTGCCCGTGCAAACCGTACAACGGGATTTGGTTTTTTGAAAATCCGGGTGGCGGAAAAACGCCGGTTTTCAAGGCAGGTAAGCGCGTGCACGCTTCGCGGCGGAATATTCAAGTGTGTTGGGTGGGCGGCAAGCCGCGCTTTCTTTTGCCGGGCGCGGAGGTGTCGGCGGATTTTACGAAGACCACAAAAATTTACCCAACTACCCGTGTGGAAAAACACCGCAAGCTGCGCGCGAATCAATGGAAGTATGTGGACTTCAACGGCGACGGCGCGCTGGACCTCATCGCGTCGGTGGGCATTTGGGACGATTACGGCTGGGACAACGCCTACAACGTGAAGGGCGAATGGACGAACGGACCGTTACGCGGGTTTATTTATTTGATGCGCAACGAGGGCACGACGGCCAAGCCGAAGTATGCCGTGCCGGCGAAAGTGCGGGCAGGCGGCAAGGCGGTGGAAGTGTATGGCCGGCCGTCGCCGAACTTCGCGGACTTCGATGGTGACGGCGACCTCGATTTGTTGTGCGGCGAGTTTGTGGATAGCTTCACGTATTTTGAAAACACCGGCACGCGCCGCGCACCCAAGTACGCCGCCGGTCGCAAGCTGACGTACATGGGCAAGCTGCTCACGATGGATTTGGAAATGATTATGCCCAGCGCGGTGGATTGGGATGGCGACGGCGATGTGGATTTAATTGTGGGCGATGAGGACGGCCGCGTGGCGTGGGTCGAGCACACCGGCAAAGTGCGCGCCGGGTTGCCGCAGTTTTTGCCGCCGGTTTATTTTAAACAACAAGCGGATGAAGTGAAGTTCGGCGCATTGTCCACGCCGGTGGGTTTTGATTGGGACGGCGACGGCGACGAGGACATCAT
>JAPKDK010000341.1 GCA_028872645.1 Verrucomicrobiota bacterium | reverse complement strand
CTTGCGCGGAATCTCCGGACGCGCATTGCGCCCATTTTTTTTGACAGCCATAAGTTTCAAATCCCAGCCAGAAGAAAACGGCATCATCCCTGCCAAAGACGTAAAGGCAAGGCTAATGCCTAATCAACAAATCCGAATTCGTTCGTCAACAACAGCACCTGCGCCAGTTGACTGAACGCTTCGTTTTGTTCCTTCTCGGTGGCGGCATTGATAAATTTCAGCGCCTCGACAATCTCCGTATCGGTGGGATTGCGTTGGAAAACTTTTTGGTACAACACCTTCACCCGCGCCTGCCCCGACGGTGCTTGCCTGGCGGCGGCCTCGCGGAGTTTATCCGACTGCGCGGCCAAAAAAGGACTGTTCATCAGAAACAACGCCTGTTGCGGCACGGTGTTTTCAAAGCGTTCTGGGCAGTGGGCATCGGGATTGGCAAAATCAAAGGTGCGAAGCAGCGCAGGCAAATTTTGGCGATCAATAAAACCATACAACGTGCGGCGTGGCGTGGTGGGATGCTTGGCGATGTTCACGGGCCGGCCGCCGAGCGTGAGATCAAGCTGGCCGGCCGCCCGCAAAATGCCATCACGCAGCGCCTCGAAGGCAAGCCGTTGCCGATTCATTTTCCACAATAGCGTGTTGGCGGGATCAACGCGCAAATAGTCTACGCGATCGCTGCTGACCTGTTGATAGGTGGCTGAAAGTAAAATGTGGCGATGAAGTTTTTTGACGGACCATCCCTCGGCGATAAAGCGCGCGACTAACCAATCGAGCAGCAACGGATGCGAGGGCGGCTGCGCACGCAGGCCAAAGTCGCTCGGCGTGGCCACTAATCCACGACCAAAATGATGCGCCCACACGCGGTTCACCAACACACGCGCGGTGAGCGGGTTGGTGGGATCCGCGATCGCCCTCGCCAATTCCAACCGGCCACTGCCTTTGGGAAAGGGTTTACGATTGGGTGAAAGATGCTCGAGAAATTGCCGAGGCACCTTCGCGCCGCGATTGCCCCGACTGCCCCGCACAAAAATAAACGGCTGCACCGCACGCGGTTTGTCGAGCATCACGTGTGCGCGCAGCGGCGCACCCGGATGCGTGGCGGCGAGCTTGCCTAATTTGCTGCGCAAATTCCGTAACGTATTGCGTTGCCCAAACAATAAACTGTTTCGATCTCCCTCCGCCAACGACTCCGGAACATTGGCCGGCGTGTCATTCGCGTAAAGCACCCGCCGAACGGCCTCCCAATTTGCATCGGCCAGCGCGGTGGCATTTTGGTTCATTTTGCGCAACACATTCCACTGGCGTTCAGCCTCAACGAACAAGTCGGTGTAAATCTTTATCTGCGCCTTGCGGTCCGGCGCGCGTTTAACCAACGGATTCCCTTCCCCTTCCAAACCATGCCACGCTAGAAATACGGGGTGTTTCTCCACTTTCCACTTCGCCAACGCGCGCTGCCAATTGAGCGCGGAAACAATATTAAGTTTTCGTTGAGTGAGCAATTGCACGGCGGCTTCCTTGTTCATTTTCCCAAATTCAACATCGTGAACCGCTCCAAGATATTCGCCCGCGCGCCGGCGCAACTCCGCGCGTCCTTTGGCATACGTGTCGCGAACGAGCTTATCGATCGCGGCTTGTTGGCTTTGCTTTTCTTTTAAGTACGCGGCGTGTTTTGGTGGGAATGAACCCTTCCCGAGCAGCGGCAACTCCTTCGGCTCGTGGCTGCTGGCAAACACTCCGTGCAGCGAATAATAATCCGCGGTGGGAATGGGATCATATTTGTGATCGTGACAACGCGCGCAAGTGACGGTGAGCGCCATGAACCCGCGCGTGACCACGTCGATGCGGTCATCAATGATGTCATCCTCGCGATTGAGAAAACGACGGCCCAAAGTGAGATACCCCATCGCCGCCAACGGACGTTTGTCTTCGCCAAGCTCAAGGCGGTCGGCGGCGATTTGTTCGATGATGAAACGATTGAACGGAAGGTCTTCATTAAACGCCCGCACAACGTAATCGCGGTAAGTATACGAATACGGATAAAGCCGATCCACGCCCACGCCCACGTAGCCCTTGTTATCCGCATAACGCGCCACATCGAGCCAATGCCGCGCCCAGCGCTCGCCATAATGCGGCGAGGCCAGCAGACGGTCAATGAGCTTGGGCCACGCGTCGGGCGAATCATCCGCCACAAAAGTTTGCGCCTCCACAAACGTGGGTGCCAATCCGGTCAGATCAAAATAGGCGCGCCGAATTAATGTACGCCGATCCGCTTGCGGGGAAGGCGTCCAGCCGCGCGCTTCCAATCGCGCCAACACAAAATAATCCACCGGCGTGCGCGCCCATTTCGGGTGTTTCACTTTTGGCGGCACAGCTTGTTTCACCGGCTGAAAAGCCCAGTGATTTTTTACCTGCTCTGATGTCGACAAGGGCGGTGTGATCGCACCCCGTGTCATGCCCGTCACAAAAACTAAAACTGAAACAGCACGAATCATTTCGCGGGCTTTTGTTCGGCAATCCATTCGGCGAGCAATTGAATCCATTTTGGATCGGGGGCGGTGGCGCCAATCGGCGGCATCCGACCCGGGCCAAAGCGAATGATGCGTTGGAGCATCACCGAGTGTGCGGGATCTCCCGGCGCGATGATGCGTGCTTCCCCCCCCAAACCAAACCGCGCGTGCACAGGCTCCGCACCCAGCGTTTTAGTGGCATCC
>JAPKDK010000050.1 GCA_028872645.1 Verrucomicrobiota bacterium | reverse complement strand
CAGCGCGAGGAACGGAATCACAAAGTGACCCACGATGAGCGCCACGCCGACGTACATCCACGTGCCTTTTTCGCGCATCACATACCAGAACGTTTCCTCCGGAACCGCCGCATTCCAAATTAGAAAATATTGTGAAAAATGGATGTACGCATAGAACACCGTGAACGCCAGCAACAGAGTACCGAGGTGATAAAACTGCAGCTTGTGCAGTTGCGGCAGATGTCCGCGCGCCTTGAGGATGCGGCCGATGACCCACGCGGTGGCAATGCTCACCCACACGCTGCCGGCGAAATAATACACGCCGTACATCGTGCTGAAAAATTGATGCTGAATGCTCTTCATCCACAGGATGCAAGCGAGCGTGAGCGAGAAGGCAAAGAGCGCCACGCCGTAGCCCGCGTGAATGCGCATCATCCGCGTGCACATCACCTGTTGGTTGTCCTTCTCAAAGGGTAGACCCTGGAAATTGCGCGAGAAGCCGGCCATAAATTTCTCGAGGAAAACCAGTTTACCCTCAAAATCTGCCGTGCCGGATTTGTCCTGCTGCAAACTCCAGTAGCGCAGTCGATGCGTGAGCCAACCCCACAGCAAAAACAAAACTACCGAGGCCGTGTACCACATCGGTTTATTGAACAACGCGGCCTTCGCATGAAGCGCGTGGTCTTCGTGCGGATCCAAATGCATCCACGGATAAATATCCATCGCCAGAAAACCAATTGGGATAAACGCAATCCCGAGCCACGGGAAAAGCAAACAGGAAAGATGCTCAAGATAACGGCGGATCGGCGCGGACCAACCGGCATCGAAAAGATGATGCACCAACACGAGGAACAACGAGCCGAGCCCGATGCTTAGGAAAAACATAAACGCGGTGAGATACGAATAAGCAAACTGCTGCTTGTCGTCGATGAATCCGTAAACGCAAAGCACCAGGCCGAACACCACCGCGATTTGCGGGATGCTGCGCCATTGGGTTCTCTGCTCTTGCGCGGGCGTGGCGACGGTTGCGGTTTCAGGGCTCATTATTGAGTGCCCTCCTTTTTAGCTTCAGGGGCTTTTTCTGGAATCAAAAATCGCGTGGGCACGTTGTCTTTTTTCGCATTGCCCAAACGGCTTAGCTGCAGCGCGCGCACGTAAGCGACGATGGCCCAGCGATCGGCGATGTCGATGTTCGAGGCGTAGCCCATCATTCCCGCTTCGGTTGGGGAAGATTTTTGACCTTCGGAAATAATTTTGAAAAGCGCGCCATCGGAAAGTTTCAACGCCGTCTCGCCGTGCAAATCGCGAATGCCGCTAAACCCAAACTTGCCCACGATGCCATTGCCATCGCCTTGCGCGCCGTGGCACGGAACGCAGGAAATTCCAAACCGCTCGCGGCCGCGTTCCAAGAATCCCATCGTCACCGGCAGCGGAATAGACACAAAATTTGTCGCCTCATCGGCAATCGTGTAGCCTTTGTTCACCGCGTGATTGGTTTGGAAGGGATACACTTTTTCGCCACTCGCCGTCACCAACGGTTCACTGCGTCCCACGGTGCCTTTCACCAATGGCTGCGAGCTGAGGCCGTTTTTGAAAAATGCGTTAGGCTCCATCGGCCGCAGTTTCGGCTGGCGATCCATATCCGCAAATACTTCCAGCGGCGGTTTGCGCGAAATGTCTCCACGAAATCCAGCCAGTGCCACGACCATAAACGCACCCATCGCAATACCAATCAACACGTATCTCATTGGGTGTCCTCCACCATTTCGATGTGTTGAGGATCGGTGCCTTCGAGTAGCGCGCGCGTGGCGACATCGTCGTAAGCGGGGTCTTCGCATTCGATGACCACGAAAAACTTATCGTCCGTCACCGCCGCAAAACGGTCATTCGTCAGCAGTGGATGATGATGACGCGGCAGTCGGTTCAAAATAAACATACCGCCGAGCGACCCAAATGCGCCGAGCAGAATCGTCATTTCATACGCCACCGGGAACGCATAAAACCCACTGAACAACGGCTTGCCGCCGACCACGATGTCGTAGTCGACTTTGTTCATAAAATAAATCATCAACATCCCAGCCGTCAGCCCCGTGATGCCGCCGAAGAAAGTGAACCAACCGACCTTCGCATTATCCAATCCCATCGCGTCGTCCATCCCGTGCACGGGGAACGGCGTGTGCACGTCCCATTTTTCGTAGCCGGCGGCACGCACCTTCTCGGCCGCAGCCATAATATCGGCCGGCGTATCGTACTCCGCGATGATGGCGTAGGGTTGGCTCACTAGTGCGCGCCCTCCTGTTTGGGTTTGGCGCCGCCCAGCTCGTGATGCGGATCGGCCTGCGGCGTCACACCTTTTGCTTCACTGATGGCAATTGTCGGCAGGTAACGGATAAACAACAGGAACAAAGTCATAAACAATCCGAACGTGCCCACGAAGGTGAGGATGTCCACGCGCGTGGGACTGTAATATCCCCAGCTGGATGGCAGGTAATCTCGGTGTAACGAAGTGACCACGATCACAAAGCGCTCGAACCACATTCCGATGTTCACAAAAATGGAGACGATAAAAATAAACCACGGCGACGTGCGACACCACTGGAACCAGAATAGTTGCGGGCTGATTACATTGCAGGAAATCATCGTCCAATATGCCCACCAATACGGGCCGAAGGCACGGTTCTTAAAGGCGTACAACTCGTACGGATTGCCGCCATACCACGCAATGAAGAATTCCATTCCGTACGCGTAGCCGACGATGCTGCCGGTCGCGATGATGACTTTGCACATCAATTCCAAGTGACGGATGGTGATGATTTCTTCCAGCTTGAACAGTGCGCGCATCGGAATCATCAGTGTAAGCACCATACCGAATCCGGAGAACACCGCGCCCGCCACGAAGTAGGGCGGGAAAATCGTCGTGTGCCAGCCGGGCACCTGCGACACAGCAAAGTCAAACGACACAATCGAGTGTACCGAAAGCACGAGCGGCGTGCTCAGGCCCGCAAGCAAAAGGTACGCCTTTTCGTAGTTGCGCCAATGGCGATTGCTGCCGGTCCAGCCCATCGCGAAGAAACCGTAGGTGAATTGTTTGAATCGGTTGATCATCCAATCCAAACCGGAATTGAGTTTCTTGCCCGCAATGCGGAGACGATCTCGGATGGTCGCAAGGTCGGGGATCAAGCCCATGTACCAAAAGAGCAGCGACACCGTAAAATAAGTCGACACCGCGAACACATCCCACAAAAGCGGCGAGCGGAATTGCGGCCAAATGCCGTGGGCGTTGGGAATCGGGAAGAGCCACCACGCCAGCCAAATGCGGCCCACGTGAATGCCCGGGAAAATGCCCGCGCAGATCACCGCAAAAATTGTCATCGCCTCCGCCGTGCGGTTGATGGAGCACCGCCATTTTTGGCGCAACAAAAAGAGGATGGCGGAAATCAACGTGCCCGCGTGGCCGATGCCGATCCAGAACACGAAGTTCACAATCGCCCAGCCCCACGCTACCGGATGGTTCAAGCCCCACACGCCCACTCCGGTGGTTATCAAATAACCGATGTAGCCGAAGCACATCAGCATCATCAGGAAGCTCACCACGAACGCCACGTTCCACCACTTCGGCATTTTGCCTTCCACGATGCTGCATACCTGTTCGGTGATCCAACCCAGCGGACGGTTGTTGAGCACCAACGGCTGCCGGACCAATTCCTTGGGCGTATGCGTCTCAACGACTTGCACAGGTTGTCCGGCGGCGGCGCTCATTTAGTGACCGGCCTTTCCGTGGCCCTCGTGTTTAGAATCTTCGGCGTGCTTTTCTTCCGGATGATACTCCGAAGTGCTAAACGGTTTCTCGTACGCGTCGGGCATCGCCGCGTTGGGGTTGCGAATCTTGGCGAGGTAAGTTGTGCGCGGGACGTTGTCCAGGAAGCCGAGCACTTCATAATTGCGCGGGTTGGCTTTCTCGGCCACGACGTCATCTTGGTCGTTCAATAAATTTCCAAATGTAATCGCCTCGGCGGGGCAAGCCTGTTCGCAAGCGGTCTTCACTCCGTTGGCCGGCACTTGCACGTCATCGCCGGATTTGGCTTTCACCTTCTGCGCGATCTTGGCCCCCTCGATGCGTTGCACGCAGTATGTGCATTTTTCCATCACGCCGCGCATCCGCACACTCACGTTGGGGTTCTTGGCGAGCTTCACCAAATCCCATTCGTCATCGGGGCGATTGCTCTTTTCGCGGCTCTTCATCCAATCGAAGAACAACGACGGCTTGGTCATCGGCGAATCGTACAGCTTATCGAGCGGCCGTTTATTGTAATCAAAGAAATTGAAACGCCGCACTTTCCACGCGCAGTTATTGGAGCAATACCGCGTGCCCACGCAGCGATTGTAGGCCATCGTGTTCAGGCCTTCGTCGTCGTGCACGGTGGCGTTCACGGGGCAGACCGTCTCGCACGGCGCGTTCTCGCAATGCTGACACATCATCGGCTGATTGATCACTTGCGGATCATCAATCCAAGTTTCCAAATGCTGTTCGTCGTCGCCCGCCGTGGCGTTGACGTTGGGGTCGTGATCCCTGCCGGTATAATAACGGTCGATGCGCAGCCAGTGCATTTCGCGGCCATTGCCCACTTGCTCCTTGCCGACGATGGGAATGTTGTTTTCGCTTTGGCACGCGATCACGCACGCGCTGCAGCCGGTGCAACTGCCGAGGTCCACCGACATTCCCCACTGATGCACATCGCTCTTGAGGCTCGGGCGTTCTTTATAAGGATGCTGATAAATTTTGCCTTCGTTGCGGGCGTGGGATTTTATGCCCATCTCGAGAGCAAAATTCGGCGTCTCTTTATACTTCGCCAACGTCGCCTCACGAATGATCGACCGGCCTTCCATGCTCCAATGCTCTTGCGTGCTGGAAAGGGAATGCGTTTTTCCAGTGGCCGAAAGTTTGCCGCCGATGGCGATGTTCGGAAAATCCGTGTCGCGCACCGCGTACGCGTTGAAGCCCACGCCTTCGCCCTTGAAATTCGCGATGCGGCCGTGCTTTTTGCCATAGCCCAGCGGCAAACAAACCGTGTTATCGGCCATCCCCGGCTGAATCCAAATGGGGCCTTCCACCGAATGACCATTCAATGTCAACTTGGCCACTTGCCCATTGCCGAGCTGGAGCTTCTCGCCGGTCACACGGCTGATGCTCATCACATTGTCCCAAGTAATTTTCGTGATGGGGTCGGGCAATTCCTGACACCAACCGTTATTGGCAAAAGCACCATCGCCCACGCTATGATCGGCGGTGAACACGACTTCGAGATTGTCTTTACTGATGGCCTCGGCCGAAGGTAATTCGCTGGCTGATTTGCCGGGAATTTCATTCTGTTTTCCCCCGGCACTATCGGCAAGAAAACCCCCGTGCAAAAAGTGACCCCAACTCGCGTCGCCGCTTTCTAGCTTCAAAGTGTCCTGAACAATCTCGTGTGCTTCCTTGGCGAGTTGTTTGCCGGAGGAACCAATGCCATAGGCAAAAGCGGAAAGCACTTCGAGTTCCGAAAGGCCATCAAAGAGCGGCGCAATGAGTGGCTGCACCGGCACGAGCGTGCCATCGCTGGTGCGGGCATCGCCCCAGCTTTCCAAATAATGCGCGCGAGGCGCGACCACGCCGGTGGCCTCGCTGGATTCATCCTCGGCAAAATAGCTGAGACGAAAGGCTGTCTTGCCTTTGGCATTCGCCGCCCAATCCAAATCCGCACCGCCATCGTAAGCGGGATTGCAACCGAGGTTAATGATCCGATCGACGTTGCCGAGATTATCCTTGAGGTCGTGGAGGTTGCCGTGCGCAAAAGATTTATTCACGCGAAGCTCCACTGTGTGACCAAGGTTACCGAGTTTTTCGTTGATGAGATTCACCAACTCATGCACCGCCTGCGGCTGACGATAGCCGGCCATCACCAAGCCTTTACCCGCGTGCGCCTTCAAATCTTCAAAACATTGATCGAGCCATTCTTTTTCATTTTCATTAGCCGGCGCAGCCACGTTGCCCTTCACCGCGATGCCCAACTTATCCGCGAGGTAACCGGTGGCGGCAGTCACCGCGCTGGCGTTCATACGCTGGCGATGGTCGGCGTTGGCACCGGTTTGGCTCATCAACGCTTCGGCCACATAAAGGCGACTCATCCGGCCTTCGTTTTTGGCGAGCTTGCGGCCGCGCGCGAAGTCGCGCATATGGCGGCTGGAATCTTCCTCTGTGCCAATGAAATCGCAATCAAGCGATAAGATGACCTCCGCTTTATCGAGCTTCCAAAACGGCTTCACCGCATTGCCAAACACTCCCAAAGCAGCGCGCGAATGTACCGTGTAATCCACCGCCTCGTGCACGTAAAACTTCGCGTTCGCCCCCATTTTTGTGGTGATTTTATCAATCATCCGCGTGCGAGAAGGTGAGTTGCCAGCGGGCATCAAAAAGGCGGTCGGCACGTTTTCTTTCACCAAATTTGCCAGCTCCACAATGGCATCGGCGCGGCCGCCTTTCATGGCCTTGCCGTTCTTGGTGAATTCCCGCGCGCGGTCGGGGTCGTACAAATTCAGGATGGACGCTTGCGTGTGAAGATCGGTCGCGCCGTTGCTGTCCGGATGATCGGCGTTGCCTTCCACCTTGGTGGGACGGCCTTCATCGGACTTCACCACCAACGGCACCGCGCCCGTGGCCGTGGGGCGCGCCGTGGCAAAAAATTGCGGCACGCCGTGCGTGTAGCCCGCGGGCTGTTCGCCGAATGGAATAATCGTTTCCACGGGGCGCCGACAGCCCACGCCGAGCAAGCCCACACCGGCCAAGCCAACGGACGCACCCATCAACTTGAGGAAATCGCGCCGCGAAAAATCTTCCGGCAAATCCTTCGCGCCTTCGGGAAATTCTTTGTCGCTCCAATCCGCGTGCTCCGCCGTGCCGTTGGCTTCGCCAATGCTGCGCCAGTATTGGGATTGTGTTTTGGAAGGGACGTCGCTCATCTCGTTCATCGATGACAGGCCGAGCAGCTCTCGGAAGTTCGTAATTTCATTTTGTTGACCAATGCCGCGCCATCGCGCTCGGCCACCCAATCCTCTCCCGGCTCCCAGCCGAGGTTAAAGACCTCACTCTGCGGCCGCACGTGCTCGTGCGGGCTGCGATGGCAATCGAGGCAGAAGGCCATGCTCAACGGCTTGGCGTGTTTCACCTCGTCCATTTGATCCACGCGGCCGTGGCATTTCACGCAGCTCACGCCGCGGTTCACGTGTACCGAGTGATTAAAATAAACGTAGTCCGGCGTCTTATGCACCTGCACCCACTTGATGGGTTTATCATTTTCAAACGCATCGCGGATCGGTTGCAAGCGGGGATCATCCTTCAGCACCGAGTTATGACAGCGCATGCAGGTTTCGGCGGCGGGGATGTTTGAGAACCACGATTTCTCGACGCCATTGTGGCAATAGCGGCAATCGAGCCCGAGCTGACCCGCGTGGATTTCGTGCGAGAAGGAAACCGGCTGAACCGGCTGATAGCCCACGCGCGAATATTTCGGGGTAAAATAATAGGTAGCACCCGCAATCACGCAGGCGCCCGTCACCAATCCGCCCACCAAAGCAATCAAAGGCAGGCGATTGGTCCATTTTGGGAAGACGTTAGACATCCAAAAAAACCGCTCCGGCGCGCATCCTACGAATCCAGCGGCATCTTGCAAGCGATTTTGTGATTTTTTTCACAAGCTCCGAAAAAGCCCTTTATTGAGGGTTTTTGTAAAAAAAAGAAAATTGGAGGCGAGGACCGGAATCGAACCGGTGATAGAGCTTTTGCAGAGCCCTGCCTTACCACTTGGCTACCTCGCCGTGGAAAGCGGGGACGTTAGACAAGCCACCGATTCAAGTCAATGACGGAGAGCGTTGAACCGCCAAGATTGTTGGGAATGGTTTCTTGCCTTCAACCAAACCACCTTCACCCCGTGCCCTTTCATATTTTTGTCGATGGTCATCAACGCGAGGTCACGCTGGAGTGCTTGGGCGAGGAGCATCCGATCGAAGGGATCTCGGTTCTTTTGCAATGGCAACCCCACCAGCGCATCGCAGTCGTCGGGTTGAACAGGCAAAGTCTGCACCCCATCGCGAACCAGCGTGGACGGGAGGTTGCGCGCCCAGCCGGGGGCGAGTTGCAGCTTGCCCACGGCGATTTTTTTGGCCAATTCCCAGAGGGAAGCGATGCTCAGAAAAAGTTCCTCGCTGGATCGAAACGCGCGCAGGGCCTTGCGGCTCAGGCGCTCGGGTTCGCTTACAATCCACAACGCCACGTGCGTGTCCAGCAATAGCTTCATTTGCGGCGGCGCGATTTTTTGGCCGGGTTCAACGGATCATTCGGCGACTGCGTCCACTCATCCGGCTCCCAGCAATCCGACGATTCGTACACCACCAACCCGCGCAACGCCCCCAACCCATCACCGCGCTCGGCTGGCAATTCCTGCACCAATCGCACCACCGGGCCGGGCTACAAAGGTAGAAGACGGAGGGGTTTTGTTAATGCTTTCGTGGCGTCTTTGCGCCTTGGCGGTTCAAACAAAACCCAACCGATTGCGCTCCCGCCACAGTTCTTTCGGTTTGAAAATTCCCTTCGGCGTGATGATGCCGGTGATTAACTCTGGGGGAGTAACATCGAAGGCGGGGTTTCGGGCTGAGCTGGTGGGGTTGGCGATTTGGACTTGGCGGAATTTTCCGCGGGTGTCGGTGCCCCAGGCGGTTAGGACTTCGGCTTCGTCGCGTTCTTCGATTGGGATTTCTTTTCCGCTCTTTAATTTCCAGTCGAGGGTGGAGAGGGGGATGGCGACGTAAAATGGAATTTTGTGGCGGGCGGCTAGGACGGCTTTGGTGTAGGTGCCAATTTTGTTTGCGACTTCGCCGGTGCGGCCGAGGGTGCGGTCGCTGCCGGTGATGACGAGGTCGATCTCGCCGCGTTGCATTAAATGTCCGGCGGCGTTGTCGGCGATGACTTGGTGACTGACGCCTTGCTGCGCGAGTTCCCACGCGGTGAGCGCCGCGCCTTGGGAGCGCGGGCGGGTTTCGTCGCAGTAGACGTGAAAAAATTTTTCCTGCGCTTGCGCGGCATACATTGGGGCGGTGGCGCTGCCGATGTCCACAAAGGCGAGCCAACCGGCGTTGCAATGGGTGAGGACGCGCGTGCCGTTTTTGATTAACTTCGCGCCGTGCTTTCCGATGGCTTCGCAGTGGGCAACATCGTCATCGGCAAATTTTTCGGCGGCGCGCAGGGCGAGTTTTTGTTTTTGGGAAATTGACGGAGTGGTTTTTCCGGCGGCCATTGCGGCGCGGACTTCGTTGAGGGCGTTTACCAAATCGACGGCGGTGGGGCGCGCGGCGGCAAGGGTTTCGTAAACGCGCTGCAAGTGGCGTGCGAAAGCGGCTTCGGTTTTGCCAGTGAAAGCGCGCGCGCCTTGGGCGAGCCCATACGCGGCGGTGGCCCCGATGGCGCCTGCGCCGCGCACGGTCATATTGGTGATTGCGCGGGCGGTTTGTTTGAAGTTTTTTGTGCGCGTGAGTTCGAAGGTGTGCGGGAGTTTGCGTTGTTCGATGAGCACGACTTCATTGGTGCGCGCGGAAAAGGAAACGGTTCGATAATGACGTGATCGGCCGTGAACGCGGACGTTCATTTCACACCTCGCTGGCTCCGTCAGTCGCGCTGGCCTCAAACTCGGCGATTTCTTTTTCAAGTTTGGCGTAGATGGGTTGCCCGCGCAACGGCTCGAGGTCGGGATCGGTTTTCATAAACTCGAAATCGCGGTAGCCATAGTGCAGCGCTTTGCGCAGGGCGTTGGCGGCTTTGCGGAATTCAGCGGTGAGGGAAAAACTGCACGCGAGATTGTAATGCACCAGCGGATCATCGGGGCAAAGGCGAGCGAGGCGGCAATCGACTTTCAGCCCTTCCTCGAAGCGGCCGCGGCGGGTGTAATCGTCGCCGAGCAGTTGCAGTGCCTCTACGTAACGACGGTCGCGCTTTACGACGCCTTCGAGAAAATGGATCTCGATGTCGAGGTCGCGCTGCTCTTGGCGCGAAAGCTTTTTAGGATTGTCGGTCTTTTTTTCAGCCATCGTGGCGTAGGGGCAAAATAGCGTTGGAAGCGTCACAATGCCAATAACAACTTTTTCACTTCCCGCAGGCGGGGCCCGGCGGTTTTCTTTTTAAGACGCGGAAACTTGCCGGCTAGCGAAATGTATTCTTCATTCCGCATCAGCTTGAGGCGGTCTTTATCGGCGATTATCAAGGTAATCGCTTTGCTGGCGGCGATGACTTTCAGCTCGGAAACGAGCATCAAATGCTCCATCGCCTCGGGCAACGGGCCAAATCGATCGCGCAGTTCCTCGCGCAATGCCTTGAGCGCCTCGCGCGAATCGGCCTGTGCGAGGCGGCGATACACATCGATGCGCTGGCGCGGTGGGTTGATGTAATCGAGCGGAATGTACGCGGGCGCGATGGGGCACGTGTTCTCTTCCTCGACGCGTTCCACGACGTCGTCGTACTCGGCCCATTCCCATTCCTCGCGCGGCACGGCGATCTCTGGAGATTTTTTGCGCGGCTGGGCGGTTGGCCTGAGTTCGGGGCCGGTGTTTTGCTCGGGACTGAGCGCCAGAAAATCAAAGCGCGTTTCCACGTCAATCCGGGGTTTTACTTTTTCGCCTTTAAGCCGCGCAACGCTTTGTTTGAGTAACTGGCAGTACATCTCGAAACCGACGGCGGTGATGTGGCCACTTTGTTCGGAGCCGAGCAGATTACCCGCGCCGCGAATTTCCAAATCGCGCATCGCAATTTTGAAGCCGCTGCCGAGGCTGGAATATTGTTTGATGGCGCTGATGCGTTTGCGCGCGTCGGCCAGCAACGCGGCATGGCGCGGCAGTAAAATATACGCGTACGCCTGATGCTTGTAGCGGCCCACGCGGCCGCGTAGTTGGTAAAGATCACTGAGGCCAAAACGATCGGCGCGGTCGATGATGATGGTGTTCGCGTTCGGGATGTCGATGCCGCTTTCGATAATCGTGGTGGACAACAACACGTCGGCTTCGCCGTTGATAAAGGCGGTCATTACTTTTTCCAGCTCATCACTTTTCATTTGGCCGTGGCCGACGAGGATGTTTGCTTCGGGGACGATGGCGCGCAATTTTTGTTCCATCGTGTAGATGGTGCCTACGCGGTTGTGCAGGAAAAAAACCTGGCCGCCCCGATGCAGCTCGCGGCGGATGGCGCGCTGGATGAGCGGCTCGTTGTAATCGGCCACGATGGTTTCCACCGGCAAACGATCCTGTGGCGCGGTCTCGATGGTGCTCATATCGCGCGCCCCAGTGAGGGCGAGGTACAGCGTGCGCGGGATGGGCGTGGCGCTGAGCGTGAGGACGTCCACGTGCGTACGAAGTTGCTTGAAGCGTTCCTTGTGTGCGACGCCGAAGCGTTGCTCCTCGTCGATGACCACAAGGCCGAGGTCCTTGAATTTCACATCCGGTTGCACGAGCCGATGCGTGCCCACGACAATATCCACCGCGCCGGCCGCCATTGCCTCGACGGTTTTGCGCTGTTGTTTTTTGGAACGAAACCGCGAGAGCAAATCCACGCGCACGGGGTAATCCGCCATCCGCTCGGCGAAGGTGAGAAAATGTTGCTGCGCCAAAATCGTGGTGGGCACGAGCACGGCGACTTGTTTGCCGGCCAACACCGCCTTGAACGCAGTGCGAATGGCCACCTCGGTTTTACCAAAACCCACGTCGCCACAAATCAACCGGTCCATCGGCTTGGGCCGCTGCATATCGCCTTTAGAATCGTTGATGGATTTTTCCTGATCGGGGGTTTCCTCGTAAATAAAAGCCGCCTCAAACTCGCGCTGCCACGCGGTGTCCTCCGGAAACCCGTAGCCCTCCTCCGCCTCGCGTACGGCTTGGATTCGCAACATTTCGGCGGCGAGATCCTGCACGGCGCGCTCGGCTTTCTCCTTCGTTTTAATCCAACGCTTGCCGCCCAGCGCGTTGAGTGTCGGCGTCGCCTTACCCGCGCCGACGTATTTGCTGACAAGATGCGCTTCGCTGACGGGCACATAAAGTTTCGGCGGCGGATTGTTGGGATCGGTGGAGGCGTATTCGATGACAAGGCATTCGTGGCCGTTCTCTGCCTCGCCTTCGCGCGCGCCAGAAAGCGGCAGCACCTTCATTCCCTGAAACCGCCCGATGCCGTGCTGCACGTGCACCACGAAATCGCCCTCCTCCATTTCCGTGAAATTAATATCAAACGCCGAGCGCACCGCCGAACCGTGGCGGCTCTTGAGCCGACGCGGACGTTGAACTTTGTAGCGGCCAAAAATTTCCGCATCACTCACCACCACCCATTTGCCGGCGGGAAACAAAAACCCGCGACTCAGCGCGCCCTGCGCAATCTCCAACGCCTCACCTTCATCGGCAAAACCGTATTCGCGCCAGAGTTCCTCCAAGCGTTGCTGCTCGCCCTCATTATTGCACAGCACCACCACCGAATGATCCTGCCGCCGCCAGCGGTGAAGTTGCGCAAAAAATTCGCGCCGCTGCGCTTCCACCACTTGCGGCTCCACCGCGCGGCGATCCATCGAGCGAAACGCTTCGAGGCTGTGAATTTCCAACGCGAGGTCGGCGCTCTCATCGACTAGTTCGTGTAGCTCCACGCACGAAAGATTGCGGTCATCCATCCGCGCCAGCAGCGTCGTCCACTCCACGTGAAACCCATCGCCCGGTGGAATCTCCATCACCTTCTCCGCGGCGGCCTCGGTGATGGAATCGGGATTGCAGAAAAGCAAAATCGCATCGTCGGGCAAATGATCAAGCAACGTGGCACTCGGATTGTCCTTAAGGTGGCGTAGCAACCCCATCTCGCCGCCGGGCGCGAAGGTGGCGCTGTCGATTTTCTCACGAGAAACCTGACTGAGCGGATTGAAGTAACGCAACGATTCCAGTTCATTGCCAAAAAATTCGCAGCGCACCGGCCAAGGCGTCGTGAACGGAAACACATCAACAATGCCGCCGCGCAAAGAAATTTCCCCGCGCGAGGTGACTTGCGCTTCCGGCTCGTACCCCTGCGCTTCCAGCCATTCGATGAAGTCCAGCGGATCCAACCGCTCGCCCAGCCGCAACGTGCGCGTGCGATGAGTAATCTCCGTAGGCGGCAGTGTGCATTGCATCAGCGACGCCACCGTGGCGGTGATGACCGGCGCTGTTTTGCCCGCGAGCGTTTGCAACGTCTCAAGTCGTTCGCTGATGGCGTCGGCGTGGGGGAGTTTGTTTTCGTGCGGCAATACCTCCCAGTCGGGATAAAACCGCGCGGGCGCATCGACCTCCATGAGCCGCAACCACGTTTCCAAATCCTGCTGAAGCGTTTCTTGAAACTTGAGCTTGGCGACCACGAGCACCACCGTGCGGCCGGTGCGCGCACGGAGTTCGGCGGCCAAGTGCGCCCAACCCGCCGCATCCACGCCCGCGCAAGACACAGCGCCGCCCGCCGCCACGGCCTCCCACAGGGCGTGGCCCGAAGGCGTGGCGGAAATCTGATTGAACAATTTAGCTCGTCCACTCATCCAAGGGACGCGGCGCACAGCTACGCACGCCAACCGCTTGCGGTCAAGCGCGCCCGAGGTAACCTTTCCGATTTATGTGCGTCTAAAGTGCCTCCGGTTTATCCGTTAATTAAAATGAAAATAATTGTCACCTTGTTAGCCGTTGCTGCAATTTCCATTACGGGAACTTACGTTTTCTTCTCAAACCAAAAATCCACGGACCGCAGCGAGCGCACGGAAACCGCTTCCACAAAACACGAAGAACAACTCGCCAGTTTGCGGACCGAAATCAACACCCTCAAGGCACGCAAACCGCAGGTGGTGACGCACGAGGTCGTCGTGCCCGGCGCGGCCACGGGATCACCCCAAGAGGTTTTGGAATATTTGAAGCAAATTGATTTATCCAACGAAGACCGCCGCACC
>JAPKDK010000340.1 GCA_028872645.1 Verrucomicrobiota bacterium | reverse complement strand
ACACATCGGCGCCGCCATCGAGCATCTGCAAGCGGCGGGGCTCAAAGATTGGGCCGAGGTACTGGCCGCCCACGCCCGCGAAATGCGCGGCGAACGAGGGCACCGCCAAGAGCGCGAGGATCGCGAAGGGCCCGGGCGCCACCACGAAGGTCACGAGCGCGGTGAAGATGCTGAAGGCGGCGTGGATCAGTTGCGCCGCGAACTCAACGAACTACGCAACGCATTGCGCGAGATACAAAAACATTTGGAGAAACGCCGCTAGGTAAACCTCCATCCCCCTGAAAAAGCCGTCCATAAGGGCGGCTTTTTTGTTGGAGAAATCATTTGAAAACCGTGAGGCCCAGCGCGAGGAACAGCACGGCGAACACCAGCCGCACGCCGCACATCGTTTTAAAACGCTGCTCGCTGGCGGTCGCCCAGTCGAGGACATCCCGCATACGCCACGGTGCTACGGTGAACCACATCGCTTTCACCACCAACACGTAGGCGAGCACCACCAGCACGAGCCGCCAATCGCTGGGATGCCAGCGGGCGGTGTCCACGATGAGCTTGGCGAGCATCAGCAGCACCACCGCCAATCCGCGCACAGCGAGAAAGTCTTTCAGAAAAAAACACGCGCCCACGCCGGTGGCCACGATGAAGATTTTAAAGTGCACTCGGAATTTTTCGAAATCCGCCAGCGTCTCGCCGCTGAGCACCCAAAGAAACCACGCCATCCCCATAAGCATCAGCGTCCAGCCGGCGGTTTCGTTGCGCGGGAATTTTCTTACCCAATCCATCGCGCCCTCCGGCTTGGCCAAACCGACAATGGCAGTCAGCAGCATGATCGCACCGAGCGCGAGCGACAAGTCGGCAAGGGAAATTTCGGGCATATCAATTCAAATTCAAAATGGCAGGGTCGCCGTACAGCGTCGTTTTGGTGGCATCAATAATTTTCACATTCATCACTTGGCCGGCAAAACGTTCACCGCCCTCGAACACCACAATTTTGTTGCAACGCGTGCGGCCTTCGAGGCGCGCGGCATTGCGGCGACTGGGACCTTCCACGAGAATTTCCATTTGGCGGCCAATGTAAGATTTCAGCTTGCGAGCGCGAATGACATCCACCGCTTCGAGCAAACGTGCGTGGCGTTCCCCGATGACCGACTCGGGCAACTGCTCCGGCATCACGGCCGCCGGTGTGTCGCGGCGTTGGCTGTACTTGAAAAGAAAGGCGTTGTCGAATTCCACCTCGGCGCAGAGGCTCAGCGTCTCATTGAAGTCCGCTTCGGTTTCGCCGGGAAAACCCACGATGATGTCCGTGCCAATTCCCATTTCCGAATCAGTGGCACGCAGTTTGCCAACCAATTCCACAAACCGCTCGCGAGTATAGCCGCGATGCATCAGCTTGAGCATCCGGTTGCTACCGCTTTGCACGGGCAAATGCGCGTTCTCAACGAGCTTGGGCAGTCGCGCGTACGCCTCCACCAAATCATCACCGTAGCCTTTGGGATGTGGCGAGGTGAAGCGAATCCGTTCGAGCCCATCAATTTGGTGCACCGCTTCGATGAGTTGCACGAAGCCGCTCTTGCCGTCTTTCACTCCAATCTCGCGTTTGCCGTAGCTGTTGACAATTTGGCCGAGCAACGTGATTTCCCGCACGCCGCCGCTCACCAACTCGCGACACTCGGCCACAATATCATCGATGCTGCGACACCGCTCGCGCCCGCGCGTGTACGGCACGATGCAAAATGTGCAAAACTGATTGCACCCTTGCATAATGCTCACGAAGGCAGTGGCTGCCTTTGCCTCGCTGGCGCCCAAGAAAAGATGCTCGCGAATGGTCGCCTCGCTGCCGGTTTCTTCGGCGGTGTCCACCACTTTGTCGCGCCGACCGTTGAGGAGGTCATCAAGGTATTCGCCCGCGCGATGAAATTTTTGCGTGCCGAGCACGAGATCCACATCGGGAAGTTGGTCAATCAATTCCTGCCCTCGGCTTTGCGCCATACAACCCATAAATCCAAGCACCGCATCGGGATTATGTTTGCGGGTTTGGCCGATGAGCGTTTGCATTTTATTGAGCGCCTTTTGCTCGGCGGCATCGCGCACGCTGCAGGTGTTGAGCAGAATAACATCGGCGCCCGCCTCGTCCGGCGCGACGGCATAGCCCTTGGCGACGAGCTGCGCGGCGACGGCCTCGCTATCGCGCTCGTTCATTTGGCACCCGTAAGTTTTGATGAAAACACTCGGCATTTCCAGAGGGCGGACGGTACGCCAGTAGCACAAGATTGGAAAGAGTAAACACACCCTGTTTCCCGTTGCCTCCGCCGCGCGCCTCTGTTACAACCCCGCAACGTTCGTCGACGCACTATGGCCGATCCCGATTCCTCTCAACAACGCCGCCACGATTACTGGCGGGAAAACCTCCGCATTATGGCTTGGCTTCTCGCCGTGTGGTTCCTCGTCTCTTATGGCTGCGGCATTTTGTTTGTCGATGCCCTCAACAAGATTTCACTTGGCGGATTTCAATTCGGTTTTTGGATGGCGCAACAAGGCTCCATTTACGTATTCGTCGTGCTCATTTTCATCTACGTCCGCCTGATGAACAAGCTGGACAAAAAATACGGATTCGACAAAGAGGACGAGTCGGCCCCCAACAAAAGGGAGGACGCCTAAATGGACGTCAAAACGTGGACCTACCTCATCGTCGGCTTCACCTTCGCGCTGTACATCGGCATCGCGAT
>JAPKDK010000339.1 GCA_028872645.1 Verrucomicrobiota bacterium | reverse complement strand
GTGAAGGCAATGACGTGTGAAGTGTCCAGCCCAATGAGGCCAATGCGGAGGTCTTCGGCCATCGCAACAGCGGCGAAGGCGAACGTGAGTAAAAGAGCGGGGATGCGTTTCATAGAGACCCCAAGGCTATCGATCCCTGCGCGTTTGTAAATGGGAAAAGAAACTACGCGCCGGTGGTCGCTTCCGCGAAGTCGAGCCCGTGGCGTTTGCAGTATTCGCTAAGGGCTTTTTCGTTTTCAATAAACACAGTACGTACCACAGCAGATTCGTCGGCATACCCCACCTCGGCCACATGATCTGGGATGAGATGCGTTTGCTTGTGTGCATAGGCGAGGGCGAAACAGGATTCTGCCACCACGAAAAATGGAATTTCCTCATCCGCACCCTCGGCGTAATCCTCGATTACATCGGCCAAGAGCTCAAGCTGATCGACAAGGTGCGGATATTTCGGCGCGTGAATCTCAGCAAACTCCAGCTTCAACTGCGGCAGCTTCAGGTGAATCCCATGCAAAATTTTGGGCGATACTTTGGCTGCGTTGGAATGAACAAATTCGGCAATGTCAGACATGGGGAGATCTTAACAGGCTGCCCGTAGGAGGCAAGCCCGCGCGCATCATACGATTTCCACCTCCATCCGCGGCAGGGCATCGATGAATTTTTGGCCGTAACGCTTGGTAAGTACGCGGTTGTCGAGCACGGCGATGATGCCGTTGTCGTCCTGGGTGCGGATAAGGCGGCCCACGCCCTGGCGGAACTTCAAAATTGCCTCCGGCAAATTAAATTCCATGAACGCATTGCCGCCGCGCGCCTCAATCGTCTCCACCCGCGCCTCAATGAGGGGGTGATCTGGCACGGCGAAGGGCAGTCGCGTGAGGATGACGTTGCTCAGCGATTCGCCCGGGACATCAACGCCTTGCCAAAAGCTATCCAGCCCGAACAGCACCGAGTCCGTATCGTTTTTGAATTGCTCGAGCATCGTGGCGCGCGGCGTGCCGGTGCCCTGGACGAACGCGCGGATGCCCAGCTCGTCAAAGAGCGGCTCCATTTCCTCTGCCACCTCGCGCATTAACTTGCCGTTGGTGAACAGCACAAACGCCTTGCCGTGCGTCATCCGGATGAAATGGCCGATCCATTGCACAAGCGCTTCGCCGTATTCATCCGCTCGCGGGTCGGGCATTTTTCCGGCTACGTAAAGTTTTACATTCGTTTGATAATCAAACGGCGAACCGAGCTGCGCGCGCCGGGAAGTTTCCGCGCCGACTTGATTGATAAAATATTCCAAGCCGGGGCACATCGCCCTTTGTTCGGGCGGCAGTTCGCAGCGTTCCGAATCCTCCACCGCCAGCGTGGCGCTGGTGCAGATGACGGACGACCCGCTGCCGAACACGCGCCGACGCAGAAACGCGGCGGTGTCAACAGGCGCGGCGTTGAGCGTGAGGTTTTGGCGTTGTCGGCCGGAGCGTTCCACCCAGTAAACGTGTTGCTCGGCCGATTGCCCGATGAACACGGAAACCGCATCGCGAATCTCGGCGATGCGCCGGTTGCATTCGATGAGTTCGGCGGTGGTTTCCTCATCCCCCTCGCTGGCCTCGATGAGATGGCCGAGCGCCTCGCGCAGGTTTTGCAATGGGCGCGACACGGTATCCTCCACAATATCCGCCTCGCGCACGCGCAGTTCGTTCCAGTCACGCTGGCGGCTCGCCGATTTTTCGTGCGAGGCGTTGCAGGCGGTTTCCACCTCATCGAAAAGTTTATCCGCCTCACCGAGCGTCTCCGCCACGCCCTTCACCACGTCGCCCTTGCGCAGCAGCGACAAGATACCTTTCTCCGTGCGTGGATTCCACAGGCGCTGGAGATTAAACCGAATTTGCCCGCTCGAAACGCTTAGCCCAATGTGACGTGACGCCACGCGTTCAAGATGCTGCGCTTCATCAAAAATCACAAAATCATTTTTGAACAACAACCCGTCGCCCACGCCTTCATCATCATCCGCATCATCGCTCGCAGCTTCGTTGTCGAGCGTCATCGCGAGGTTGGCAAAAAAGAGCGAGTGATTGAGCACTAACACATCGGCATTGAGGAAACGCCGGCGGGCTTTTTGGAAAAAACATTCGCCGTGTAGCGATGCGTTGTCGCTGCCGCGCCCGCAAAACTTCGGCGAGCACAGGCCGCGCTCGGAACAAACTGCCTCCCACACTTTGGGGTCCGGCTCCACATCGAGGTCGGACAAACTGCCGTCCTTCGTTTTCGCCGCCCATTCCGCCACGCGCTTGAGTTCTGCTTGTTCCGGCGAAGTGAACAGCCCATCCGCTCGCTGTAGCGCGCGATGGAGCCGCCGGGTGCAAAGATAATTGCCGCGCCCTTTCAGCATTGTGTAACTAAACTCCACCGGCAAAATCCGCTGCAACATGGGCAGATCTTTTTCCGCCAACTGCTCCTGCAAATTGATGGTGTGCGTGGAAATGATCGCCTTCTTCACGCTCGCCTGTCCGTGCAAAATAGCTGGAACTAAGTAGGCAAGACTCTTCCCCACACCCGTGCCGGCCTCGACCACGCAATTCTTTCCCGCCTCCAATGCCCGCGCTACGCCCGTCGCCATCGCTTGTTGTTGGGGGCGGAATTCGAAGTTTTTGGATTTGGATAACAGCCCACCGGGGCCGAAGATTTCCGCCACCTGCGTTTCAAGGCTGGAGGATTCGGCGGGTTGATGGTCGGAGGAGAGGATCATTGG
>JAPKDK010000338.1 GCA_028872645.1 Verrucomicrobiota bacterium | reverse complement strand
GTTTCAACAGAATGTTGAGTGACGGGCCGGAGGTGTCCTTGAGGGGATCGCCCACGGTGTCGCCCACCACGCCGGCTTTGTGGGCGTCGCTGCCTTTGGTGTGGTAAACGCCATCGACTTCTACGCCTTTGCCTTCTTCGAACATTTTCTTGGCGTTATCCCACGCGCCACCGGCGTTGGCTTGGAAGAGGGCGAGTAATACGCCGCTCACGGTCACGCCGGCGAGCAAGCCGCCGAGCGCCATCGCGGCCGCCTTGCCGTCGCCGTCCATGGCGAATTTAAATCCAAACCCAACCACCACGGGCGTCAGCACTGCGAGCAGGCCGGGCTTGACCATCTCGCGGATGGCTGCGGTGGTGGAGATGGAAACGCAGTTAGCGTACTCGGCCTTGCCGTCGGCGGCCTCGTAAATCTTGCGATCCTCCTCGGGCCATTCCTCAACCGGCTTGTCACCGTGTTCCTTCATCTTGGCCAACGCGGCTTTCAGCTCGGGGATATCCTTAAACTGTCGCTGCACTTCTTTGATCATATCGCTGGCGGCGCGGCCCACGGCCTCGATGGCCATGGCGGAAAACAGGAAGGGCAGCATTGCACCCACGAACAGGCAGGCCATGACGCTGGGGTTGGCGATGTCGATGGTTGTAATACCTGCCACGCCCATATAGGCGGCGAACAGCGCCAGCGCCGTCAGTGCCGCGGAGCCAATCGCAAAGCCTTTGCCAATGGCAGCGGTGGTGTTGCCGACCGCGTCGAGGCTATCGGTACGGGCGCGGACTTCTTCGGGCAGCTCGCTCATTTGGGCGATGCCACCGGCGTTATCGGCCACGGGGCCGTAGGCGTCCACGGCGAGCTGGATGCCGGTGTTGGCCAGCATACCCACGGCGGCAATGGCGATACCGTACAGGCCGGCGAAGTGATACGCGCCGAGGATGGCTGCAGCGAGAAACAGGGTGGGCCACATCGTGGAACGCATGCCCACGCCGATGCCGGCGATGATGTTGGTGGCCGCGCCGCCCTTGGCGGATTGACGGGAAATTTCCCGCACCGGTTCTTTATTAAAGCCGGTGTAATATTCGGTGACAAATCCAATGCCGAGCCCGCAAGCGAGGCCGATCAAGCTGGCGTAGAAAACACCGATTGAGGTGTAGGTTGTGCCATTGAACACCCACTCAGCGGGCAGCAAGCCGTTAATGATGAAATAACCGCCCACGAGCATAATGACCGCCGCGGTGAGTTCGCCGCGTGTGAGGGCGGCTTTGGGGTCGCCGCCTTCTTCGACGGAGACAAACATCGTGCCAATCATCGAGGCCACAATGCCAATGGCCGCGAGGCACAAGGGCAGCATCACGACGCCAATCGCACCGATGCCGCCTTCAAAGTTTTTAAACGCATCAACGCCCGTCATCAGCACCGCGCCGAGCACCATCGCGCCGATCATCGAGCCCACGTAGCTTTCGAAAAGGTCCGCGCCCATGCCAGCCACGTCGCCCACGTTATCGCCCACGTTGTCGGCGATAGTGGCGGGGTTGAGCGGATGATCCTCAGGGATGCCCGCTTCCACTTTGCCCACGAGGTCCGCGCCCACGTCAGCGGCCTTCGTGTAAATGCCGCCGCCCACGCGCGCAAAGAGCGCGATGGAAGACGCACCAAAGCTAAAGCCCGTCAGCACGGTGATCACTTTGGTAATCTCCCAGCCTTGGCCGTGATAAAAGAAAAATAATCCGGAAAGCCCGAGCACGCCGAGGCCGACCACGCCCATGCCCATTACCGAGCCGCCGCGGAAGGCGACATTCAGCGCAGAGGCAAGGCTCGTGCGAGCGGCGTGTGCCGTGCGGACATTGGCCTTGGTGGCCACTTTCATTCCGATAAAACCAGCGAGTGCGGAGCACAGTGCGCCCACGGCGAAGGAAAGCCCGATCAAGGCGCTGGTCCCCGTGCCACCACTGCCGCCTTGGTAAGCCAGCAACAACGCCACGCCGACGACGAACCACGCCAGTTTGGAATATTCAGCGCGCAAAAATGCCATCGCGCCGTCGGTGATGTAGCCGGCAATGCGCTTCATACGATCAGTTCCCGGATCCTGCTGAGCCACCCATTGGGCGCGCAGGTAAGTAAATATGAGGGCCAGTAATCCCGCGAGCGGGATGAGGTATACGTTTTTGTTCATTTTTCAGTCAGTAAAAACAACAGCCGGTTGTTGTAATATGGTGTATTTACGGAAACAGGAGGGAATGCTCCTTAAATTCGCGTGGGAATCTGCCCCGCGCAAGCGACAGGTTAAACCGGAAAACCTGTCATAAGTCAAGGCTAGTGAAGGGGAAACACGCAATCAGCCGCCGTCGCGCCTCGCTTGACCTCACCCCGCCTCCGGCCTACCTTTGCCGCCGCATCAACACGCTATGAAAACTGACCCTAATTCCACCCGCCGCACTTTTCTGAAAACCACTTCTGCAACGGCCGCTACCGTCGGCGCGGCTTTGGCGTTCCCCACCGTTACCTTTGGCAAACCGGATAGCCGGAAGCTCAAAATCGGTTGGATCGGCTGCGGCGGGCGTGGATCGGGCGCCATCAACCAAGCCCTGCGCGCGGACAGCAATGTGGAGCTGTGGTCCATCGGCGAGGCGTTTGCGGATAAAGCCGCAGCGGGCCTCAAGGCCATTTCCAAAATCCATCCCGGCAAAGTCAACGTCGACAAAAGCCGCATCCACGTTGGCCTCGATGCCTACCAAAAAGTCATCGAAA
>JAPKDK010000049.1 GCA_028872645.1 Verrucomicrobiota bacterium | reverse complement strand
CAGGATCGCCACGGGATTGTGATACACATTCTGCCACGTGCGCGGCGAAAGCTCGCCAAAGATACCGCGCGCATCCTGATTCCACGTCCACCAAATGTTGCGCGCAAGTTTGTTGAGCGCGATGACTGTTTCCGAAATATCCATCGACGGAATTGGTAGTGGCGGCAGCCCTAAAAACCAAGCCGAATTTTGTCGCAAACCCCCAAAAAGACCGTCAAAGTAATCAGCAACACGATGAAACGATTCTGCCTTCCCCTCATTTTATCTGGTGCTCTGATGGGTGCCCACGCGCAGGATGACCCTTTTAAACCCGAGCCCCTGCCCCAGCCAGTCATCAAGGAAATCACGCCGGACATCCTGCAAGTTGGCACGGTGAAGCTGGTGAAAAAAGCCCGGGAAGTTCACATCCCCGTTACCATCGAAATGCACGAAGGCCCCATCGAATATCTCGTGGTCACCGGCCGCGGCAAAGTGCATGAGAGCCTGTTTGTCACCACCGCCGAGCCTTACCACGTCCAAGTGGCGATGCTGCTTCTTAACGCCAAAGGCAGCGGTGGCAAACTCATTTCTGATGACGCAAAAAAGCCAATCCCCGGGCAGCCGGTCGACATCGAATTGCACTGGAAAGAGAACGGGGAAACAAAGAAAGCGCGCATCGAACAGTTCGTGCAGACCGTGCACCCAAAACTGCAGCCGGCCAAAAAGGGGCCATTCATCTTCAATGGTTCCCGCGTGTTTGAGGGACAGTTTCTGGCGCAGCGCGATGGCTCTATTATTTCGCTCATCACCGACAACGCCGCCCAATTCAACAATCCCCGCCTCGGCCGCGATGATGACGAGCTGTGGCGACCCCAGCCCAAAGGGCTTCCAGCGGTCGACAGCAAAGCCACGGTGGTGATTCGCCTGCTGAAAACCCCCGCACCAAAAAAACACGAGCCGCCGACGGCCAAGTTTGAGGAAGTAGAAAAACGCAACGCCAAGGGTGCGCGTGTCGGTTTACTTGAGAAAGGTTTATGGTTCAAGCGAGGCGAGCCCAGATCGTACACTGGCCGCGTGGCGGGACATTACAAGAATGAACAATTGGAGTCCGAACGCTTTTACGAAAACGGAATTCAAGTTGGCGTGGAAACGCATTGGTACGATTCCGGCGTGAAACGCTGGGAGTTGATTTACAAAAACGGCCAGCTAATTTCCCAGCGCTCCTGGGATCCCGACGGCAACGAATCGAAGTAACCCTTTGAGATAAAATGAAAACCTCATTCATTCTTTTTGCTCTACTCATCCTCACAGCACCGGCGCAGGCGCAGCGCGACATTTCGTTTATGAACGAGCTGCAACGCTCGGTCGATCGCGGCATCTCCTCTCTCAAGGCCAGCCAAAACCCCGAGGGTTGGTGGGCGAGTCCGGAGCACCCGGCTGTCACAGCGCTCGCGCTCATCGCGTGGCAGGGCAATCCTAACAAACCGAAGCAAACTCCAAAGTGGATTGAAAAGGGATACGATTTCCTGCTCACCCACGCGCAGCCCGACGGCAGCATTTATGTGCCCGGCAAGGGCTTGGCCAATTACAACACCTCCCTGTGCATGATGGCGTTGCTGGCTGCCAACGATAAGAAACACAACCCCACCCTGCTCAAGGCACGCGCGTTTTTGGCCAAACAACAATGGGACCTTGGCGAAAAAGGCAAACAAGACCACCCGCTCGACGGCGGCGTGGGCTACGGCGGTCGCTATCCGCACAGCGATTTAAACAACACCCTTTCCTCGCTCGAAGCACTTTATTTTACTCGCCATCTCGTGAAGGACGCCCCGCCACAGGATGACCTTAACTGGAAGGCGGCCATTAACTTCATTCAAAATTGCCAGAACCTGCCCAGCCACAACAAGCAACCGTGGGCCAGCAACGACCCCCAGCAAAAGGGCGGCATGATTTATTTCCCCGGAAAAAGTATGGCCGGCACCATAAAAGACAAGAACGGCAAGACCGCCCTGCGCAGCTACGGCAGCATCAGCTATGCCGGGATGATGAGCTACGCTTACGCCCACCTCAAGGCAGACGACCCGCGCGTGGTTGCGGTGCGCAAATGGCTCTTTGATAATTTTACGCTGGAGGAAAATCCCGCAATGGGCGCGCAGGGGTTGTACTATTATTATTATCTGATGGCCAAGGCGCTTTCGTTTTCCGGCGACCGCATCATCACCGTGAAGGGCAAAAAAATTGATTGGCGCAAAGCGTTGGGACTCAAGCTAATTGGGTTACAACATCAGGACGGTTCATGGGTAAACTCAAAATCCGCGCGCTGGTGGGAAAGCGAAAAACCACTGGTCACCGCTTACAGCGTCATCGCCCTCTCCTACATTTATCGCGGCGAATAATGAGTACTGAAACAACTGAAGGCGCCGTCCGCGATCGATACGCCAAAGCCGCGCAGGTGAAGGAGGATTCCCTCTGCTGCGCCGTGGATTACGATGCTCGATATCTTGAGGCGATTCCCGATGAGGTCATTGAACGCGACTACGGATGCGGCGATCCTAGTCGGTATTTGCGTAAAGGGGAAACCGTGCTGGATTTGGGCAGTGGCGCCGGGAAGATTTGCTTCATCGCCTCGCAAGTTGTGGGACCAAAAGGCCGCGTCATTGGCGTGGATATGACTGATGAAATGCTCGACCTCGCCCGACGCAACGCACCGCTTGTGGCGGAAAATATTGGCCACGCGAATGTGGAATTCCGCAGAGGCCGCATTCAGGATTTAGCGCTGGATTTTAATTTGCTCGATGCGGAATTGAAAAGCGCACACCTTAACGGGCTCGAGGGTTTTCTTGAGGCGGAAGCCATTGCGGACAAATTGCGGGACGAGTCGCCGATGATCACTTCGGAAACCATCGACGTGGTGGTTTCAAATTGTGTCCTAAATCTTGTTGCGGCGGAGTTAAAGCCGCAACTTTTTGGGGAACTATTTCGCGTGCTCAAACCCGGCGGCCGGGCGGTGATTTCGGACATCGTGGGAAGCGACGATGTGCCTGAAACTTTGCAGCGCGATCCCGAGTTGTGGAGTGGCTGCATTTCCGGCGCTCTTCGCGAAGATCGATTTTTGCGGGCTTTCGCTGATGCAGGATTTGATCCTGTCCGCATTCTAAAGCGCGATGAATCGCCCTGGCGCAAAGTAGGTGAAATGAATTTTCGATCCTTAACAGTCGAAGCCATAAAACCTGGCGATTCCAAGACAGAAAAACCAAGCGGCACCGCCAATTATTTCATGCCAAGCACAGGTGGCGGTGGCGGCCAGAGCTGTTGCTAATCGGTTTTTTCTTCGCCGCCTTCTTTGGGTTTTTCGACTTCATCTTCGCGCTCGGCGGTGATGACAGGGGCGATGTCCTGCAGTCGATCATTGGTATCGAGCCTCACGATGCGCACGCCCTGCGTATTGCGGCCAGCTTGGCGGATGCCTTTCACGCTGGTGCGGACCATTTGGCCGCCGACGGTGATGATCATAATTTCATCGTTGTCATGCACAGTAAGCGCCCCGACCACTTTGCCGGTTTTTTTGTTGGTCTTCATCGTGATGATGCCCTTACCGCCACGACCCTGAACGCGGTACTCGTCAAACTCTGTGCGCTTGCCCACCCCGTTTTCACCGGCGACAAGTAACGTTGCATCGGGATCTGCTATGGCAAGCGCGATGACGTGATCTTCCTTGCCCAATCGAATGCCACGCACGCCCGCCGCTGAGCGACCCATTGTGCGGACATCTTCCTCGTGGAAACGAATGCTCTGGCCATTGCTAGTGATGAGCACCACGTCGTTTTGGCCGGAGGTAAAGCGCGCCTCGATGAGGATGTCGCCCGGCACAATTTTGATGGCGATGATGCCGCCGCGTCGGACATTCGCGAAATTGCTGAGCGCAGTTTTTTTCACTTTGCCGTCGCGTGAAGCGAAGAAGATGAAAAATTCCTGTCGCCAAGTCACATCTTCTTTGTTTTCGCTGTAAGCAGCTTTCACTCGGATGACATCAGCAATTTTTTCGCCGTGCTTTAGCTCAAGCACGTTGGCGATACTGCGGCCCTTGGAAGCGCGTCCGAGGTCTGGAATTTCATGCACGCGCTCCACATAAGCGCGGCCGGTGTTGGTGAAGAACATCAAATAATCGTGCGTGCTGGCGGTGAAAAGATGCTCAATGAAATCGCTGGCATCCTTTTCGGTGGTGGCCTTCCGCGTTTTCATTCCGATGACACCCTTGCCGCCGCGACGTTGGGCGCGGTACTCGCTCATGTTCGTGCGCTTAATGAGGCCATTGTGCGTGAGGGTGATGATGACCGCTTCGTTGGCAATGAGATCTTCAATGGACATTTCGCCTTCATCCGGAGCGAGATCAGTGCGTCGCGGAGTGGCATGCTTTTCGCGAATGGCGGCCAACTCGTCTTTGATGATTGTCAGAACACGCGCTTCCTTGGCGAGAATATCCAGCAGATCTTTGATTTTTTTGACCAGCTCTTTGTACTCGGCGCGGACTTTATCAATTTCCAATCCGGTAAGTTGGTACAAGCGCAGCTCAAGAATGGAGTTGGCCTGTTCCTCGCTAAATTCGTAGCGACCGTTGATGAGGCGCGTTTTGTTGCGAATGAGAATGCCAAGATTTTCAACCGCTGCCTTTGTGAAATCGTGCGCCATCAACTTTACCTTGGCCTCTTCGCGATTGGAGGATTCGCGAATGATTTTGATAAACTTATCAAGATTGGAAAGCGCAATAAGAAAACCTTCGAGCGACTCGGCACGGCGCTCGGCCTTTTCCAACTCGAATCGCGTGCGACGCACCACCACTTCGCGCCGGTGCTCAATGTAGCAATTCATGGCGTCCTTCAACGGCAATGTCTTCGGCTTGCCATGATCGATGGCGAGCATGTTGACACTGAAGGAGCTTTCGAGCTGCGTGTATTTGTAGAGATTGTTGATGACCACCTTGGGCACCGCATCGCGCTTAAGCTCGATGACCACGCGGGTGTTTTCATCCGACTCATCGCGGACGGCGGTGATTTCAGAAAGGATTTTCTCGTTAGCCAATTCCGCCACGCGGCTGACGAGGGTAGCGCGATTCACGTTGTACGGAATTTCAGTGATGATGATGTGCTGTTTGCCGCTGCGCATTTCTTCAACGCTAAGACGGCCACGCACTTTCACCGAGCCTTTGCCAGTGCTGAAATACTGCTCAATGGGGCTGAGCCCGCAGATGGTGCAACCGGTCGGGAAGTCCGGCCCTTTCACGTGCTCCATCAACTGCTTGAGTGTGATGTCGGGGTTGTCGATTTGGGCGGTGATGCCATCGATCACCTCGCCAAGATTATGCGGCGGCATATTGGTGGCCATGCCCACGGCGATGCCGGTGCCGCCATTGACGAGCAAATTTGGAAAGGCCGCCGGGAATACCGTCGGTTCCGTAAGGCGATCATCGTAATTGGGCACCCAGTTGACCGTGCCCTTGTCCATGTCGTCCATCAACGTGCCGCCCAAGCGGGTGAGGCGCGCCTCGGTGTAACGCATGGCGGCCGGCGGATCACCCTCGACGCTGCCGAAGTTTCCCTGACCATCGACGAGCGTATCGCGGATGGACCACGGCTGGGCCATGTTGACGAGCGTGGGGTAAATCACCGCTTCGCCATGGGGATGGTAGTTACCGCTGGTGTCGCCACAAATCTTGGCGCACTTGAAGTGCTTTTTGGGCGGGTACAGCGACAGCTCGTGCATCGAGTAAAGGATGCGGCGTTGCGAGGGCTTGAGACCGTCGCGCGCATCGGGGAGCGCGCGGGAGATGATGACCGACATCGAGTAATCAAGGAACGAGTTTTTAATCTCGTCCGAGACGTTGATCGCTTCAATCTTCTCGTTTGCGGCGAAAAGCGGGGTAGTACTTACGGGGAGCTCTTCAGAACTCTTTTTCTTAGCCATGTTGGGTAAATCAGATGTCCAGGTTGCGGACGTTTAATGCGTTGTCCTCGATGAACTGGCGGCGCGGAGGCACCTCGTCGCCCATGAGTTTGGTAAACATATCCTCCGCCTCCACGGCGTCGGTGATTTCGATGCGCAGGAGCTTGCGCGTTTTGGGATTCATCGTGGTATCGAAAAGCTCCTTGGGATTCATTTCGCCGAGGCCCTTGAATCGTTTGAGCTGAATGCCGCGCCGACCGATTTCCTTTACGGTGGCGAGGATTTCGGAAACGGAAAACAAAGGGTGCACGCGACCTTCGCGATCGCCTTCAATCAATTCGAAGAGCGGCTTGTCCTGTGCGGCATAATGCTCCACCGGCAAACCCTTGCGGCTGAGTTGGCCAAGCAATTCCTGCATCGGTTTAGATTCGTGCAACTCCACGTGCGTGCCGCGGCGGGTGTTGCCGTTCTTGGCGGCCACTTCGGTGGTGTCGTTGGCCCCCTCAGCTTCCTCAACGCGTTCGTCTTCGAACAAGCTGAGGTCGGTGTTCTTCTTGGCGAAATTTGCTAAATCAGTATCGGAGTGAAAATAATGCACCGCTTCATCGTTGCCGTCGCGCACTTTCACCAAGTGAGTGGGCAGATCGCCGGATTCTTTGCGTTGCTCGATGTACTCATTAAAATCACCGCCGTGCCGTCGGATGGAGCGTGCGTATTTGTCGAGCATCTCGAGTAAATCCAAAACCTCGCCGAGCTGTTTGGCGTCCAGCATTTTCTTGTTGCCGACGAGTTTGAGCGATACATCCTCCGCGCCAAGACTCACCAGAATCTTGTTTAAAGCATTATCGTCCTGCACGTACTCCACGCGTTTCTTGCGGGAGACCTGGTAGAGGGGCGGCTGGGCGATATACATATAGCCCTGCTTCAGTAACTCCGGCATTTGCCGGTAAAAAAACGTGAGCAACAGCGTCCGAATATGACTTCCGTCCACGTCCGCATCCGTCATGATGATGACCTTGTGGTAGCGTAGTTTGCTGAGGTCAAACGCACCTTCAGCGTCGCCATCGCCAATGCCCGTGCCAACAGCGGTGATCATTGTGCGAATTTCCTTGTTCTCCAGCACCTTGATGAGCCGCGCCTTTTCCACGTTGATGAGCTTACCTCGCAATGGGAGGATCGCCTGAAACTTCCGGTCACGCCCTTGTTTGGCGGAGCCGCCCGCCGAGTCTCCCTCCACAATATAAAGCTCCGTATTGGCAGGATCACGATCCGAACAATCGGCCAATTTCCCCGGCAAACCGCCACCAGTCATCGCGCTTTTGCGGACGGTTTCCCGCGCTTTGCGGGCCGCTTCGCGCGCGCGCGCGGCGGTGAGCCCTTTTTCAATGATCTTTTTGGCCACTGACGGGTTTGTATCAAAATGATGCATCAAACCATCGTACGTGGCTTTGCTCGTGACGCCCTCGATCTCGGTGTTCACCAGCTTGCCTTTGGTTTGCGAATTAAACCGTGGATCGGTCAGCCGCAAGCTCACCACCGCCACCAAGCCTTCGCGCACATCGTCACCGGAAAGGTTCGGATCCTTATCCTTCAGCAAATTGTTATTCTTCGCGTGTTGATTAACGGCTCGCGTAAGCGCGCTGCGGAAACCCGAGAGATGCGTGCCGCCATCCGCGTTCGGAATGGAGTTTGCGTAACATAGAATCTGGTCGTTGTAGCTGTCGTTGTACTGGATCACCACATCCACAAACACATCGCCCGTTTTGTTCGCAACCACAATCGGATTGGCATGAACCAGTTGTTTATTTTTCCCCAACTGCCGCACAAACTGCACGATGCCATCCCGATAAAAAAACGTTTCAGATTTATCATCCTCGCGGTCATCAATCAGCTTGATCTCCACGCCCGGATTCAGAAACGCCAACTCCCGCAAGCGGCTCGACAACAAATTGAATTGAAACTCCGTGGTGATGGTGAAAATTTGCGCGTCCGGCTTGAACGTCACCAGCGTGCCAGTGCTTTTCGTTTTGCCGATAACCTCAAGCTTGCGCGTCGTTTTACCGCGCTCAAATTCCATCGTGTGCACCTCGCCATCCCGGCTCACTTCCACCTTGAACCACTCCGAAAGCGCGTTCACGCACTTGGCTCCCACCCCGTGCAAACCGCCCGAGTATTTGTAAGCCCCTTGCCCGAACTTGCCGCCCGCGTGCAGATTGGTGAGGACCAGTTCCACGGCGGGAATTTTGAATTTCGGATGCGTATCCACCGGAATACCCCGGCCGTCGTCGCGAATGCTCACCGAACCATCCACATGAATGGCGATGGTGATGTGATTGCAATAGCCAGCTAAATGCTCATCGATCGAATTATCGAGCACTTCAAAAACACAATGATGCAGCCCGTGCTCATCGGGATCGCCGATGTACATTCCGGGCCGCTTGCGGACCGCCTCGAGCCCCTCCAGCTTGTCGATTTTCGACGCGTCGTACTTCTGTTCCGCGTCCGGGGTCGTCTCCTTTTTATTCGCCATGTAAATCCTGTGAAATGCCTGTTTTTCGGGCGCAAACTTAAAGGCAGAGCCTACCTGAAATTCGATTTCTCGACAAATCTTTTCGTGTGAACTTTAAGAAAATAGCACAAGATGTGGCACAGTCCCTCTAGCTGAACACAAGATGCAGCCCTGTGAATAAGTTTGTGGTAAATAAGAAAGCACCTTCGATTGGAGGCGCTTGAAATTGTCGCTCTTTACGTTTAGCGATTTGGATTTTCGATAGATTCAGGCAGCGTGCTCGGATCTTCCGGATCTGACAAACGGCGGGACCCCAGTACGCCTTGGAAATTGATAACGCCCATATCACCGGGTTCCGTGCTCTCTTTTTCGCGCCCAATCGCGGACTCAGTAAGCCCGGTGGGAGTCGCCAAAACCGAGGCATCCGAAGTAGAGTCGGGCCCAGAGGATTGAGGCTGCGGGTTCATCGCCCCAAAGTTCATCATCAAAACCACGATGGCACCGAGGCTGCCCACGGGCACGATCCAGCGCAGGAGATTGCCCGAGGCGATTACTGAGGTCGCATAAGGTTCCGGCAGCGGCTCTTCGGCATCGATTTGGCGCTCAATCTGCGACCAGTAGAAATCGCGTGAATCGTCCAAAACAGCGGATTTTTCGCCGAAATGCAGGGCGTTTTCCACCACCCGTAATTCTTCGGACAACGCCAGAGCTTCGGGGTTTTGCTCGATGAGCGTGGCGATCTGCGCGGCCTCTTTCGGGGCTAATTCACCGTCCATCCACGCCTGTATTCTGAGATTATCTTCGTGCTTCATTTCGTCTAGCCCTATAAAGACTCACTTACACCTTTCTTTCTTCAAAGAAATTAGCAGAGTAGCCAATTTTCTTCGGGCATAAAATAACCGACTCATCACCGTGCCGATGGAGCAATGCATCGCCTTGGCGATCTCCTTGTATTCGAGTCGCTCGAACTCGTGCAAAATCAGTACCGTGCGGTGCTCGTAACTGAGTTTCAACATCGCGTCATCAATTTGTAAACGGAGTTCTTCGCGCTCCACATTCTCGGTGGGGTTGAATTCCTCCACCGGCATACGCCGCTCCACGCCGCCGGACTCCTCTTCCATCTGGTCGAGTGAATCGGTTTGTTTCCGCTTCCGCTTTCGCAAAAAATCAAGGCACAGATTGATACAAATCCGCGTCATCCACGTGGTGAAACTGGAATTGTGTTTAAACTGCTTCAGTCGTTGCCAACCCTTGACCCATGCTCCCTGCGAGAGATCCATCGCCTCTTCCTCATTGCGCAACATGCTAAACGCACGCGCGTAAATTTTATCTCGATGCCGATGCACCAATTCCTCGTAGGGCGGCATTGCGCCCCGTTGCGCGGCGCGCACCAGCGACTCATCGTCGGCATTCGGGATGTCCAGCTTCTTCGCCATCGCTCAGTCCTTCAATCGCCCTTTCGTGCTCGGCACGGCTTTGCCAATCCGAGGATCCTTTTGGCATGCGAAATCAACAGCCTTGGCAAAGGCTTTAAACAACGCCTCCACCACGTGATGCGGTTCCTGTCCGTACAACAATTCCAAATGCAAATTGCATCGCGCCTCATTTGCAAACCCTTGGAAAAATTCGCGCGCCAACCCAAACCTAAACGCGCACGCATCGTCCTGCGCTTGTTCGCTTTTCAAAACCCGAAAGCCGAGTTTGCCCATTCCTTTCCAAACCAAATACGGTCTCCCGCTGAAATCAATCACGCACCGCGCCAGTGTTTCATCCATCGGCACGTGCGCATCGCCCCAAAGCGGATTGCGCGGATCAAACCCAGTGCCGTATCGACGAAGGCCACGCTTCTCGCCAAGCGCCGCACAATAGGCTTGGCCGAGTGCGATGCCGCAGTCCTCCACCGCGTGATGGGCATCCACCTCGAGATCGCCCGCGCACTTCACCGTGAGGTCGCACACCGAGTGCTTTGCGAACAGCGTGAGCATGTGATCAAGAAACGGAATGCCGGTGTCCACCGATGCCTTGCCGCGGCCATCAATTTTCAATTTCAGCTGAATTCGGGTTTCGCCCGTGGCGCGATCCACCTGCGCCGTGCGTGCTTTCATTGGGTTTGCATTAGTGGAAAATGACTGCAATTGCGATGTTTAATGGCTTTCGGCGGCCAGCAACCGCTCCGCTTCGATGGCCGCTGCGCAGCCCATTCCGGCGGCGGTGACGGCTTGCCGGTAAACCTTGTCCGAGCAATCGCCGGCCACGAACGCACCGGGCACACTCGTCTGCGCGCCTTCGGCTCGGGTAATATATCCCGCGTCGTCCATTTCTAATTGTCCCTTAAAAATTTGCGTGTTGGGCACGTGCCCGATTGCGACGAACACGCCCGCGCATTCCACAGTTTGCTCCGCATCGGTTTTGTTGTTTCGCAGACGCACACCGCTCACTTTATCTTCACCTAAAATTTCTTCCACTTCGGAGTCCCACACCATTTCAATCTTGTCGTTTTCAAGCGTGCGCTCGGCCATGATTTTTGATGCGCGCAATTCATCGCGCCGATGGACAAGATGCACTTTGCTGGCAAACCGCGTGAGAAACGTCGCCTCTTCGCAGGCTGAATCTCCGCCGCCGACCACCACAAGCGGTTGATCGCGAAACATCGGCAACGCGCCGTCGCACGTGGCGCAATAGGTAACGCCTTTTTTGTCGAGCCGCGCTTCGCTGTCCAAACCAAGATGTCGGTGCCCTGCCCCGCTGGCGATGATGAGCGTTTGCGCCAGCATCGGCTCACCATCCACGGTGAGTTTGAAGGGGCGTTCGCTTAAATCAACCGCTTCCACCGTGCTGCCGAATTTCACTTTGGCACCAAACCGTTCGGCTTGTTGCTGCATATTAATCATCAGCTCCGTACCGTCGATTCCTTCCGGAAAGCCCGGATAATTTTCCACAATACTGGTGGTGGTAAGCAGTCCACCCGGCATCGCACCGGTGAGCACGACGGGCGCAAGCTGCGCGCGGGCGGAATAAAGCGCGGCGGTGAGGCCCGCGCAGCCGGAGCCAATGATGACGACTTGTTCAGTTTCCTGTGACATGGGGAAGGAACGCTACGCATCCGCCCCGCCGTTGGCAAGGGCAAGCTTTCAACGAAGGCAAAGAAGTTGTGCGAGGCTATTTGGCGAGAAAGACTTCCTCATCTTCATCCGCACGGGGATTGGCCTCAAGGGAATCGCCGGTCCCATTCCGATCTTGCGATGGCGGAGTGTCATCGTGTTTGGAATGGAATTTCACGCTCACAATCTTGCTTACACCGCGTTCCTGCATTGTGACGCCGTACAACACATCCGCCGCCGAGATGGTGCGCTTGCTGTGGGTGATGACGATGAATTGAGAAAACGTGAGGAATTCTTTGAGCTTTTTCACGTAGCGCTCAATGTTGGCATCATCAAGCGGTGCGTCTAATTCGTCCAACACACAAAACGGACTGGGCTTCACTTGATACAGTGAAAAAAGCAGTGCCACTGCGGTCATGGTTTGTTCGCCGCCGGAGAGCAAACTGATGCTGCGCAATTGCTTGCCCGGAGGCGAGGCCACGATCTCCACACCGGCTTCGAGCACATCCGCCTCCTCTGTGAGCACAAGGTTTGCTTTGCCGCCGCCGAAGAGATCGGGAAACATTTTCTGAAAATTCTCGCGCACTTTCTCAAAGGTTTCCATGAACATTTCGCGCGACTGTTTATCGATGCGGGCGATCACTTCCTGAAGCTCGGCCTTAGCATTCACTAAATCATCATGTTGTGTGCTGAGGAAAGTGTGGCGCTCTTCAATCTCTTCGTACTCATCAATCGCCACCAGATTGACCGGCCCCATCCCATCAATTTTTTCCTGCAAGGCGAAAACTTGCTCGCCCACGGCATCCCAATTCGTCGGCTGCGCATCGCCGGTCATTTCTTCCGCTGTGACGGTTTCGGTGGTGGTTTGGCCGTTGTCGGTGATGTTGATCGTCACGCAATCACCGCGCACTTCGTGGAGGTTCACGGTGTATTTCTCGCGGATGCGTTCCACGAGTTGCTCCTGCGTCATTCGTTTCTCCGCCAGTTCCACTTCAATCTCACCCTTGCGTTCCTGCAGTTCGGTGAGTGAATTACGCTTGTCCGAAAGCTCCATCTCGCGCCGTTCGGCTCCGGCGGCTTGTTGATTGCGCTGCTGCGTGAGTTCCGCCGATTGCTCACTGGTAGTCTCACGCTCAATACGGAGCCGATCCATCTCGCGGCGCGATTCCACATTCTGCGCTTCAAACTGCACTTTGCGCTCAGCGCTTTCGCTCAAGGTTTGTTGCGCGCGCTCGAGTGTGCGGTGTAATTCTTCAAGTCGCTGCTCCATCGGCGTCTTGCGCTCGAGCAATGAATTCTCCCGTTCCTCGGCTTTGGACAGCGCAACCTTTGCCTCCGTCAATTCCTCGATGGCGCTTTCGCGTCGCTCGCGTTCTTCGTGGATAAACTGCTCATGCCCGTCGAGCGCCTCCTGTAAACCGCGCGCGCGCTCTTCCATTTCACGAATACGCGCGCCCAATCCCTGCGTCCGGCCCTTCGCGCCTTCCTCTTGTTCAGCAAGATTGCGCACCTCGAAAACCACGGTGTCGATTTTCTGATGCAAGACTTGCCGTGAATTTTGCAGCGCGTTAAATTCGCCTTTCGAGGTGGCCACCGCCACTTCGCGGTCACTCAATTCGTCCCGCGCATTTTGCAGACTCGCCTGCAATTCCGTTTGCTCCGCCAACAACTGCCCCTTGCGACGGCTGGCCTCATCAATCTCGTGCGCCAACGAAGTGAGTTGCTGTTCCAGCTCATCCACCTGATTGCGCCGGGCAAGCAGGGAAGTGTGATCCCGTTCATCGGAATGCCCGCGACCGCCGGTGTAAATTCCCTGTTGACTGAGCGACTCGCCCTGGCGCGTGACAAAATCAAACCGCCCCGGATTCGCCCGCCACAGGCGCGTAGCTGTTTCGAGCGTGTCGACGATCACCGTGCGCCCCAGCAACGTTTGCAGCAGCGGCTGGTTTCGTTCATCCGTTTCCACCACGCGCAAGGCAGGCGTGCCTTCCGCGGGCAAATCCCTCGGCGGAATGGCCCCGCCGCGTTCATTCAATAATTCCAACGCCACAATACTCGCGCGCCCCTGTTCGCCGCTTGCGAGATGGCCGAGCATATCGTTCGCGTGCGCGGATTGGTCGGTGAGCACAAGCTGCAAGTTCGCGCCCAATGCGGCTTCCACCGCGCGGACGTGTTCATCCGGCACACGGATTTGATCGGCCAATGAGCCGAGCGCGGAATCAAAATGCGAAAGCACCGCTTGCGCGCCGGCACTGAATCCCTCTTTGTTTTCAATCAACTGCCGCAAGACATCACGCCGCGCCTTCGCTTCGGCTTTGCTTTGGAGCTGGGCATCCAGCGCATCATCGATGACATTGAGTTCATCGGTTAGCTGCACCAATCGCGCCTGACGTTCTTCCACGGTACCGCGATAGGATTGCACGTGCAACGAATCGCCTGCCACTTGTTTTTCGAAAATGGAAAGGCTGTCCTCCAGCTTGGCTCGCTCTTCTTCCAACTGGATTTTCTCAGCGGAAAGTTTTTCCAACCGCACCGAGTTGCCTTGCTTTTGCAATTCCAACGCCGTCAATTCATTGCGTGTGTGGGTAAGGCGGTTTTGCAACTCGCCGGATTCGGCTTGGGATTGTTGCTGACTGGTTTGGCGCTCGCGAATGGCGGTGTCGATGGAGTCC
>JAPKDK010000337.1 GCA_028872645.1 Verrucomicrobiota bacterium | reverse complement strand
GCCGGTGTGGTGGAATTGGTAGACACAGGGGACTTAAAATCCCCCGGCTTTTAAAAGCCATGACGGTTCGAGTCCGTCCGCCGGTACCAATCTTTATAATAATAAAATAAAATCATGAGCGCAGACAACCAAATTGAAGCATTGAAACTCGACTTGCCGCCGGCACCAAAGCCGGCGGGGGTGTATCAACCCGTCCTTATTCTGGGCAACCTCGCTTTTGTATCCGGGCACGGGCCTTTATTGAATGATGAGAGTTATATCATGGGCAAAGCCGGGGTGGAGCTGGATGCCGAGGCGGCAAAGGCGGCTGCACGCCAAACGGGTTTGGCGATCTTGGCGTCGTTGCGCACGAAGCTTGGATCGTTGGATCGGGTGAAGCAATTGGTGAAGTCCTTTGGCATGGTGAATGCCACGGCGGATTTCTCGGAGCATCCTTTGGTGATCAATGGCTATAGTGAGTTGATGGCGGAGGTGTTTGGGCCTGAGATCGGTGTCGGGGCGCGCAGCGCGGTGGGCATGGGCTCATTGCCGGGAAATATTGCGGTGGAAATTGAAGCCATATTTGAGATCAAATGATCATGTCCACCAATCCTTTTCAAATCAGTAACGAGGCGGAGATTTTGTCGCCGTCCTTGTTAGTTTATCCGGATCGGATTTTTCGCAATCTTGAGCGAATGTTGCAACTGGCTGGTAGTCCAGAACGATTGCGACCTCATGTGAAGACGCATAAACTGCCGGAAATTGTTGGTATGCAAATCAGTCAGGGTGTTGTCAAATTTAAATGTGCCACCATTTCAGAATGTGAAATGACCGCCGGCTCCGGCGCGCGCGAGGTGTTGTTGGCTCATCAACCCACCGGCCCCAATGCGGCACGGTTGCGTTTTTTGGCGGATCGTTTCCCACGGGTAATCTGGGGCACGATAATTGACGATGCGGGGGTGGTGGAGATTCTGTCCACGCTATTTGCCGAGGCAGAGAATCCGTTGAAAGTGTATTTGGATTTGGATTGCGGGATGCATCGTTCCGGCATTGTGCCGGGTGAGGGGGCATTTGCATTATGCAAAAAAATTGAAGGAGCGGCCGGTTTGGAATTAGCGGGCTTGCACGCTTACGATGGTCATAATCACGATCCGGATCCGGAACTGCGCGCGGCACAATGCGATGCGGATTTCGTGCCAGTTCTGGCTTTCCGAAAAGAACTGCAAGCGGCCGGCATTTCTGTGCCGCATTTAGTGGCGGGAGGTTCCCCAACATTTCCCATGCACGCCCGGCACGCGGATCGCGAATGCAGCCCGGGCACTACGGTATTGTGGGATGAGGGCTACGGCAGGGGTTGCGCGGATTTGCCCTTTGAACCGGCGGCGGTATTGCTTACGCGCGTCATCAGCAAGCCAGGCGATAATCGGCTTTGTTTTGATCTCGGGCACAAATCGGTGGCGGCGGACAAGCCGCTTCCCCGTGCGCGTTTTCTGGGCTTAGAGGATGCCACACATAGCATGCACAGTGAGGAGCATCTCACGCTGGAAACTTCGGCTGCTAAGGATTGGGCAATTGGCGATTGTGCTTATGCTATCCCGGAGCACATTTGCCCGACTGTGGCATTGCATGACGAGGTGTGGGTAGTATCCGATGGTGCAGCGAATGCGCGCTGGGAGGTTTCCGCACGGCGGCGGCGCTTGGGTGTTTAAGAATCCGCCAGACGGCTTGCTGTTAATTCTTCTTTTGTTTTGGCGGAGGTTCGGGCAAATCAGAATTACTCGGGCCGGGTTCCTCTTCGGGATCGGGCACGGTGTCAGTGATTTCTTTTTCAGAACAACCGTTCCAAGTCGCCAGTGAGAACAATGCGATAGCAGAAACCACGAAAATTTTAGCAATTGAATGGAGAATTTGTCTCATAATTAGGATCGAGCGCAAGGCCATTTCTGTCGAACTCGCGTTGAAAGTCAATGACTTTGTCTCGCTGCGGCAGTAGCCTCTGCCGATGTGGATTTTTGATGCCCACCTTGATCTCGCCATGAACGCCATGGAGTGGAACCGCGATTTCACACTACCCGTTTCTGTTGTGCGCGAACGCGAGGCGGGGATGACCGACAAAAAAGATCGCGGACAGGGGACAGTATCGTTGCCCGAAATGCGGCGCGGACGCGTGGGGTTGTGCGTGGCCACGCAAATTGCGCGCTATGTGAAACAGGGCAATCAGCTTTCCGGTTGGCACTCGCCGGAGCAAGCGTGGGCACAAACCCAGGGGCAGCTCGCATGGTATCGCGCGATGGAGGCACAAGGCGAAATGGTACAAATTACCAATGCCACCGAACTCAATTGTCACGTCGAGCTTTGGGAAACCAATCCGCCGGACGATGCTCCGATTGGCTACATTCTTTCACTCGAAGGCGCGGATTCCGTCATCACGCCCGCATGGTTGGAGAAATCTCACGCGCAAGGGCTGCGCGCGCTGGGCCTTTCGCATTACGGCCCGGGCACCTACGCGCAGGGCACGGCGAGCACCGGCGGCTTGGGGCCGCGTGGCCGGGAGTTGCTCGCGGAAATGGAGCGGCTCAAGCTGATCCTCGATGCCACGCATTTGTGTGATGAGAGTTTTGCGGAGGCGTTGGATGTGTTCGGTGGGCCCGTTTGGGCGAGCCACAATAATTGCCGCGCGTTGGTACCGAATGACCGACAGTTTTCCGATGAGCAAATCCTGCGATTGATTGAGCGCGGGGCGGTGATTGGCGGTGCCTTGGACGCGTGGATGATGGTGCCAAATTGGCAACGCGG
>JAPKDK010000336.1 GCA_028872645.1 Verrucomicrobiota bacterium | reverse complement strand
CGACCTTCCAGCTTCGAGTGGATGGTCAGGAAGAGGCGGTTGCCCTGCAGGCAAATACCGGATTGACCGGCCTCGTCCAAGGGTTGGCGGTAGGCGATCTCCGCGGAAAGAGCGGTTGTAGTCAGAATGACGCCCAAGCCGAGGGTAGTGAGTATTTTCATGCGAGTATTTTCATGATGGTACTTGTGCTGTCGGAAAAGTTTTTGGCGGGGACGCCGAGCGACTGCAGAAAGGTCATGTAAAGGTTGGAGAGGGGCTGCTCACTTCGTGACGCGCACGAGTTGGTTGACACCCTCCGTAACAAGATCCTCCACGTTCTCCTTCCAGCGGTCGGCGGGGAGGCCGTAGACCGCCATCGAGCTTTGACCTTCGTAGCGGCCTTCTCGCAGGACGCGGAAGGTGGGGATGTACGCCATCACATCGTTACAGTAACTGGAGACCCATGTGCGCGGGCCGTGTTTTTTTTTGAAGTTCAACGAGAAATCGACAACCACTTCGCCGCCCATGGTGAGCCAAAGCAAATCGCCGATGCGCCAGCATTGGATGGGGTAGGGATAGGTTTTGGGGATGTCGTCGTCGGCTTGGAGCTTGAGCATTCGGGCGGCCCAACGGCCGCGATAGTTGGTTTGGTTCTTAGCGGCGGCAGCTAGTGCGGCGGGTTCAGGCAATGCGCCGTACTCGAGCGGGATGGTTTTGATGCGGGTGGCAAGCTTGGGTTCGAGGTGTTGCATTTTTTGCAGGAGCGTTTCCTCGACTGCGGCGGCGAGCATGAGACCATAGCGTTCAGCGAGGTGCACCTCGCGGCGGGGCAGGGGATTGATATCCGCGCCGCAGCCGGCACTAAAGAGGGCTAACGCGCCGGGATGGCTTTTCTCCAGTGCGATTTGTGTGAAGCCGGAGTAGTCACCGGAGAATTTTTGGATGCCTAGTGTGGTGCTATGGCAGGCATACCCGAAAACAACCGCCTTGAGTTCCAGCCCTTTGTAAACCGCCAGCACCGGCACGTCGTGATCGATGGGACCTTTGAGGGCTTGCGCGGCGATGAGTTTGGGTACGTCGTACTGTTTGTTTTCGCGGCGGTTGACGCCAAACCGTGTTATGCCGATGCCGTGTTTTAACGTAACGGGTTCCAAGTTTTTAAGTGCTTCGCCGGTCATACGCACGATTTCATTTTCCAATCGTACCGAGTATTCCTCGATGCGTTTGATGTGCGCGGCGTTTAGCGGATAGATGTCGTAAAGCCAGCCACGCAACACCGGCCCGGTGTGAGTGTGGGAGGCATTGAGCATGATCTGTGCGGGTTGCAGCTTGTATTCCTTGGCAAGGCGCACCTTGAGGTTATTATAAATACTAGCGGTTATGCCCAGCGTGTCGGTGCTCACAATCACTGCACGATTGTCCTTCGCATCCTCCAGAGCCAATGCCTTGGCCCATAGAGGGTGCAGGGCTCCTTCGCTAGGTTTAGTACGCCCGCCATAACCTGCCATCCAGATGGGGGTGTTGGGCGTGATGTCAGCCTTGGCCGTGCCCGCTTTCCAAGAGGCAGCCGAAAGGGGCAGTGCAAGAGAAAGCAAAATAATGATGCGCAGCGTGTTCATGAAGTGAAGCCTGAAAGGTTAATTACCAAGGCTCAACTCTGAAACCGGTTGTTTCCATCAAAATAACGATGGATGTTCGTTTCGAGTCGGCGGCACCGAAGGACCATCATGGTGCGAGGACTAGGTCTTCACTGGCAGTTCGAATTGCTTTTCGGCCGTTGCCTTAGCTTCCGTGGGTTTGTACTTAAGCGTCATTTTCCGTCCTTCCAATTCGACCAAGGTATATCCCGGCCGGAATTCGTTGAGGTTGTAACCGGGCGCTTTCTGTTCCTCCAGCCGGCGGTTGAGGTTGTATAGCGCTGAGGGGAAAATAATCTCATGCAATGAACCGTGGTCATCCCAGCCACGGATGCCGTTATGGAAGTGTCCATGGAAGGTCGCGACAACCCGGTCACGGTATTGCCTGCAAATTTCATAAAAGGATTTCTGGCCATTTTGCGGTTTTACGTACCAGCCTCGGTCAGGATGCTTGTTGGCATGAACGGGCACGTGTAGGCAAAATATGATGAACTGACTCTGTGCTTGGGCTTTGCTGCATTGGGCCTCAATCCATGCGAGTTGTTTCTCGGTAATGAAGCCGTCATGCGAATCAGAATGTGCGTTGTTCAGCAACACAAAGCGGATGCGACCACGGACAAAAAAACGGTCGGCAGGTTTATCAAGGTGTTTTTCAAAGAGCGCCCTTGGATCATGATTGCCGGTTATCTCGTGCACTGGTTTGCCGATGCCATCACGGATACGCCGGTAAATGGGATATTGCGCAACACGACCACCATCGACAACGTCGCCGAGATGAATAATGAAATCACCGGGTGCTGCCTTTAACTCGGCGGCAGTCTTGCGCCATTGGCGTTCAGCCTGATCGTTATCGCGCCGCCCGAGATGGGTGTCGGCGATAACAATGAAACGCATCCGGTCGATCGGGTTTTGTGTAGCCTGAAGGGCTTTGGGCCAAAAGGTTACCGAGCCAAGGGTGGTCAGGAATTTGCGGCGAGGCAGGAAATTCATCGAGATAATTTGTCCTGGCACGGCAGGAATGCAATACAATATGGAAAGGGCGTTTGCCGTCGGGAGGACGGACAAGCCAAGGGCGGCTAGGAGTTTTATGCGAGGATTTCTCGGATGACGCCTGAACTGTCGGAAAAGCTTTTAGCTGGGACGTCGAGTGCCTGCAGAAAGGTCATATAAA
>JAPKDK010000335.1 GCA_028872645.1 Verrucomicrobiota bacterium | reverse complement strand
GTGACCGTGCCGCGCGTGTCGCGTTGGCCGAGGAGTTCCACGTAAGCATCGGCGAGGGAGGCAGAGATGCCGAAGTCGGCGAGCTTCACGCGGCCGGTGAGGTCGATGAGAATGTTAGCGGGCTTGAGATCGCGATGGATGAGCTGCGCGCCATGGGCATGATCGAGCGCGCTGCAAAGCTGAAGTAGGATGGGGCGCAGTTCGGGCCAGCGAAAGAGTTCATTTTCTTTTTGCTGACGTAGGGTATGGAGGGATGCTCCTTCTACAAATTCTATTACCAAAAAAGGCGCTTCGGCTGGGCTTTCGTAGATGTCGTAAAGTTGGACGATGTTTTGGTGGGTGAGCCGGCGGTTGGCGGCGGCTTCTTTGCGCAGCTCGGCGATGAAGGCGGGGTCGTGCGCGAGGTGAGGCTGGAGGAACTTGAGCGCCACGGTGTCGCCAAGGCGTTCATCGCGCGCGAGCCACACGCGGCAAGTGCCACCGGCAGCGAGCATCCAACGCAACGTGTAGCGGCCGGCGCCGACGAGTTGGCCGGGAACCAGTTCGGGCAGCTGTGGTGTTTGGGGCGATTGCGGCGCAGTGGGAGTCACGGGCAAGTTCTATTTGAGGATTGCATTTTTGCCAATTTATTTGCGAAGAAAAAGGGGCGGCAATATGCACGGATTGCAACAATATGCAAATTAGCTATCAATATCAGGGCAAGTGGCACATCAAAAAGCTTTCGGCTGATGTGGTGACGGTGGGGCGCCCAAATAATCGCGAGGGTATCCACATTGATTTGAGCCCGGATACCACCGTGAGCCGGCTGCACGCGCGGGTGTGGCTGGAAAACGAGGTGTGCTGGCTGGAGGATTTGGGCAGCCGTTACGGCACGAAGGTGAATGGCGCGCAAATCACCGGGCGCGTGCAGTTGCAAGCGGGGGATACGGTGGAGATTGGGGAAACGGCCTTGCGAGTGGATCCGGCGCCGGAGGGTTGACGGATGGGAGGCAAAAAGTGCCGGTTGGGTGGTTTTCCAGGTAAAATTGGCTGAGGGAACTTGGGTTATTTTTCTGCTTTTTCTGAAAACATAAGGTTTTTCCAGCTTCTATTCGTGTGTTTTTCTTCGTTTTTTCTGAAAACTTGATTTTTTGTGCATTTACCAGTTTATCCACAAAGTTGGCACGGGCATTGCTTTGTTACCTCCGAAAGCAACTGTCGCTATGTTGACGATTGAAAATAAAAGTATAGAGGTCGCGCCCCAGGCGGAAGCCAGCGCCGAGATTAGTGGGCTTGACCTGTACTTCGCCTCTGGACTGCTCGGGTTTGAGCTCAATAAAGATTTTGAGCTGATTACAGACTCTGAGTTAGCACCATACCAGTGGCTTAGGGGCAAGGATGCCGACCAGTCATTTCTAGTCATCCCCCCCAGCTACGTGGTCGAACACTACAGCATCGAGTTGGCCGATGAAGATGCAGCCCTGATTGGGCTGGAAAACTCCGAAGACGCAGTGGTGCTGAATATCGCCACGTATCACGCGGATGAAACTGTAACCATAAATCTCAAGGGCCCCATTGTGTACAACAAGAGCACACAGAAAGCCCGCCAGGTGGTGCCGCGGAATGCGGCCGAGCTGAGCCTCGCCCACCCAATGGGGAACTGACGAAGCGAACCGTGAAAGGAAAAAATTCCCATGTTAGTGCTATCGAGAAAACTGAATGAAAGCATTATTATCGATGGAAATATAACGGTGAGCGTGCTGCGTGTGGACAATGATAATGTTCGCATCGGAGTGGAAGCCCCGTTGGAAATCCCGGTAATGCGAAAAGAAATCTACGAAGAAATTAAATCAAACAACGAACAGGCCGCCGGATCGGCCAAGCGAAGAGTAAAACAATTAGTAAATAATTAAATCTCGGTTAGAACGGAATTTAACCCACAAACAAGAACAACCAAACAGAAGGAACGAACCATGGTTATTAATACTAACGTTGAAGCCGCCCGAACGGCTAACAACCTGAATGTGAGCCAAGGCAATTTGGCTAAATCGCTGAGCCGGCTAAGTTCCGGTCAGAAAATCATCAACCCGTCCGATGACGCCGCCGGTTTGGCAGTGAGTTCGCGTTTGAAAGCGCAGATTAAGCGGCTCGACTCCGCTCTCTCCAACGTCATCAACGGCGTCTCGTTTACCCAAACGCAAGACGGCTTTTTGAAGACGGTCGACAAAGCCCTCCGACGGATGGGTGAGCTCGCCATGCTGGCCCGGGACGCCACCAAGTCCGCGGATGACCGGAACCTTTACGACAAGGAATTCCAGCAGCTGAAGGATTACATCGATGATACCACCGGCAAGACCTTCAACGGAGTTGCCCTCTTCACGCCGGATGACATTGATGTGACCGTCGATTCCGAGGGTGCCACCTTTGCCATGCCCGGCATCGACCTCACCACTGCCAGCTACGCAAACGCGATCGATTCCGGCGTGGGACTCACCAGTACCACCTTTGCCGCCGATGCACTCTCCAAGGTGTCTGAAGCAATCAGTCGCGTGGCGATTGACCGTGCCCAACTCGGTGCTGTCCAATCCCGCCTGAACTTCACCAACGAACAGCTCTCGGTGACGAAGGAGAATCTCTCCTCCGCCATTAGCCGTATTGCCGACGTGGATGTTGCCGAGGAGGCCACCAACTATGCGCGTTACCAAATCCTCGTGCAGTCCGGTACGCAGATGCTCACTCAAGCCAACAAAATGCCCCAAGCGGCATTGCAACTCCTCCGTGGCTAAACGCCACTGAGGTAACCTTGAAGACATC
>JAPKDK010000048.1 GCA_028872645.1 Verrucomicrobiota bacterium | reverse complement strand
CATGCAAGCCGAGGGCAACTGGCAGCTGATTGAAATCAAATCTCCCAAATCCACTTTCCCCCTAATCAGCAAACAGATTCTAGTTTTCAAAGATTTGGACACCGGAAAAACATTTGAGAAATCCGAATGGTTTCCTCCCTTAGACTCTCACCAAAGCCCCGTTCTCAAACAATCCAACTCCCGCGACCCGTCCGCGGTCGACTACGGGCAACCCCTCGTCTGGGATGAATTCTCCAAAGGCGAATACATTTTTAAAATGAGAGTCAAAACCGGCGACCATTTATTTGTCAATCGAATCACCTATAATTTTCGACGCCCGCGACGCGGGGACATCAGTGTTTTTACGACAAAAGGTGTTGTGTCACCCGAACTTTTTTACATCAAACGGCTTGTTGCTTTGGGTGGTGAATCCATTTCCATTGGCCGCGATCGCCATATCCGAATTGATGGCAGGCGCGTGGACGCCAATGATCCTGGCTTTGAATTCCTTTATGATTTTTCGATTGAACACAGAATCATCAACGGCAGCTTAGTATCGACCCCCGTGCACACGGCAGCTGATTCAGTTTATTCCGGTCACGTAAACAACAGCCACAAAAGCGCCCAATGGAAAGACCTTGCCCGTAATTTTAAAAATGCCCAAACCACGCTCAAAATGAAGCCCAGTCATTACCTAATGTTTGGCGACAACACCACCAACAGCTCCGATTCCCGCACGTGGGGGCAGCTTCCAATGCGCAACGTCATCGGCAAATCCTCCTTTGTCTACTGGCCACCACTATCCCCAAGATTCGGCTGGAGCCACCGATAACAAAGGGCCACCAACCCCAACCCGCCACCACACTGCCTTTCGCACAATATATGTTATATGCAGTTTGGATTGTGGGCTGTTTTTTGGTCAGTTACTGTAATGGAGTAGATTTGTGAAATATGTCCTGTTTTTAAGGATGGGAAACGTTTATTGGGCGTAAATTGCGTTAAATTTTTCGGCTGCAATTGGCCACGAAAAGTCTTGTTTCATCCCAATCTTGCGCACTTGATTCAATTTATGAGAGTCCCTGTAAAGCTTGAGGGCGCGCTGGATCGCAGTAATGAGTTCGGAAGCCTCAAATTTTTCGTAGCGAATGCCGTTGCCCTCTGGATTTTGGATGTCGGTGATACTGTCCTTAAGTCCACCGACGGCATGGACGATTGGGGTGGTGCCGTAACGGAGGCTGTAAAGTTGATTGAGGCCACAAGGCTCAAAGCGTGATGGCATGAGGAAAAAATCCGCAGCGGCTTCGATTTTGTGCGAAAGAGATTGGTTATAACCAATTTTCACTCCGACCTTGGCAGGAAATGCAGCTTGAAGTTGATGAAGCACTACTTCCAATGCTTCATCGCCGGAGCCCAACAACACAAACTGGAATTGATTATCCGGCAACAATTCTGTCAATGCCTCAACCATTTGTCCAATGCCTTTTTGTTCCGCCAAGCGCGACACCACCGCCAGCAATGGCAGGTCTTGATTGGGTAGTCCAAATATTTTCAGCAGTTGAGTTTTGCAAGTTGCCTTGCCTGAAAGGTTGCCCGAATCATATTCGGCGGCCAAATGCGGATTGCCCTGCGTGCGCCACTCGGCGTAATCCACGCCATTGAGAATTCCGGTGAGGCGGTCCTGGCGTTTTTGCAATTCCCCGCTGAGTCCTTCGCCAAATTCCTCAGTGAGAATTTCCTGCGCATATTGCGGGCTCACGGTGGTGATGACATCGGCATAGTGCAGGCCGGCCTTCATAAAGTTCAGGCTGCCAAAATGTTCCGGGCCACGTTCGTGAAAAAGTTTAGCCGGAAGATTGGTGAGAGCAAACCGATCCGCATCGCAGGCGCCTTGATACGCGAGATTGTGAATGGTGAACACCATTCGCGTCGTGCCCTTCCCCGCCCCTTCCTTCAAAAGCATCGGCACGATGGCCGTCTGCCAATCGTGCAAATGAGTCACATCAAAATCAGGAGCCAGGCGTGCCACAGCTTTGCTGAAGAAAACGAATCGTTCCGGGTTGTCCCAATACCCTTTCCCGTGTTCCATATAGATTCCGGGGCGATTATAAAATGCATCGTTTTCCAGCAACAACACAGTAAGGTTGGGTGAAGGTTGGTGACGCCACCAACGGCCGGTGAATTTGCCATTGCCCAAGGGTAAATCGAATTCCTCGCCGATAGCCTCCAAATCAGGGAATTGCTCGCGAATGCCGCGATACAAAGGCGTGGCGACAGTCACTTCGTGGTTTTGCGCCAAGGCACCGGAAAGCCCAGCAACCATGTCAGCCAAGCCGCCGGTTTTGGAGTACGGAAAAAATTCACTGACCGCCTGCAGGATTCGCATCTCGGGTTAGGCGGGAATGCAATCGGTGCGCAGGTAAGGCTGCAGAGGCTCTGGAATGGCAATGGAGCCATCCGCTTGTTGATGCGTTTCAATGAGCGAAACAAACAGCCGCGCGAGTGCCACGCCACTACCGTTGAGAATGTGCGGCAGTTGATTGCCACCCTGCTCTGCTTTGAATCGAGTTTTCATTCGGCGCGCCTGGAAATCTTCGGTGTTGGAAACGCTACTCACCTCAAGATAGCTCCCCTGCCCCGGCGCCCATACTTCGATGTCGTAGGTTTTGGCTGCGGCAAAGCCCATGTCGCCACTGCTCAAAAGCAGTACGCGATAATGCAGTCCGAGCAGTTGCAAAACTTTTTCGGCGTTGGCGAGCATCGCTTCGAGTTCGTCGTAGCCGGTTTCGGGCTTCACGACCTTGATGAGTTCCACCTTATCAAATTGATGCACGCGAATCATCCCGCGCGTGGCCACGCCGGCTGCACCTGCCTCGGCACGAAAGCACGGGCTGTAGGCGCAATATTTTTTTGGCAACTCTTCTTCGTTCAGAATCTCGTCGCGATGTAAATTAGCCACGGGGGCTTCGGCGGTGGGGATGAGATAGCGTTTGCCGAGAGTTTCCCCATCGAGCCCTTCCTGTACGGCGTAAGCCTGATCGAGAAATTTTGGGAACTGCCCCACCCCCTCCATGCACTCCGCCTTCACTATAAAGGGCGGACTGACTTCGGTGTAGCCGTGTTCGTGGATGTGAAGATCGAGCAGGAATTGAATCATCGCCCGCTCCAAACGCGCGCCCCAGCCTGTGTATAGCAGGAACCCACTGCCGGCCAGTTTCGCGCCGCGCTCGAAATCAATTAGCTTTAGCGAATCGCATAAATCGAGATGGCCTTTGGGGTTGAAATCAAACGTGGGTTTTTTACCTTCCACTTTCACTTCCGCGTTGGCGCTTTCGTCACCGACGGGCACACTTTCGTGGGCGAGATTCGGCAAGCTAAGAATCAAATCATTGAACGCTCCATCAGCCTCGGCCCGTTGTGCATTGAGCGAATCAACCTTGTTGCCCAGCTCGCGGGTTTCTGTTTTCTTTGCCTCGGCTTCCTCTTTTTTGCCTTGGCCCATCAACGCACCGATTTCTTTGGAAACAGCATTGCGAGTGGCTTGCAAAGTCTCAGCTTCAGTGACTAACGCCCGCCGCTGTTCGTCCAGCGCCAATAGTTCATCAATGCGGCTTCCCTCCTCACCGCGCGCGGCCAGCCGCTCCTTCGCGGCGTCGGGTTCTTGGCGGATGTATTTAATGTCCAACACGGCGCGGAGTATAGGGACGACTGGCCGGAGGACAAGGCTGGTCAGTGCATCTCCACTTCGCAAGTGCCGAGGCCCCCGCGAAAGAAATTGAACTGCACGTTTGGGTGATCGGCCAGAAGGCTCATCGGCACGGCGCTGTCGGCGATGCCTTTGGAGATCATCAGCGTGGTGAGGCGTTGGCCGAAGGGGCTGTCGTGTGCACCCGCCTGCCAAATGCTCACTTTCTCCGATAGCCACGTTTCGCGCGGTCCCACGGTGATGGCTTGTTGCGGCACAAGGCTAATGTTACCGCCGCCGCTGGTGCGGGCGTTTTGGGCGAGGGTCACCGGATGCAAATCCACGATGCGTGTACCGAGCTTGCGGTATTCTTTGGCAGGCGGTGGGCTATTTTTCCATTTGCCCTTGCGTGGCAACGGATCGTTAAAGGCCCAATGTTTGATGTCGCCCTGCCCGCCTTGCATCACCGCGCAGCGTACGCCTTCCCAGCTTTCGGTGAAGGGCTTCGTATCGGCTTTTGGGAAATGCAAATTTTCATCAGCCATACAAAGGCGCTTGTCGATTTTGTTGAAACATAATTCGCGATCGGCTCTTTCAAACGAAAGCGGGTGCTTGACCGAAACTTCGCGTTTGCCGTCATACCATTCGTCCATCCCCCAAAAATGCGCCGAACGGACGCTGAGTCCGAGGGCATTCACGAGGCGCGCCACGAGCGGCAGTTGTTCCGTGGGCCCGATGGGGCCGCAGATGCCCACGGGATTATCCGGCGTGGAAACGCGCCACGCATCGATGTATTCCAGTGCCTCGGCGAGATAAAAATCCTCCAGCGTGTCGTACATCACCACGCGAAATCCCGGTCGCGCGAGCTTTTCGATTTGGCGCGGCGTGAGCTTGGCGGCATCGCGGATAAGGTCGTTTTCCAACGTGGTGTAATCCCACCAATCGGGGGCAATGGTGCTGAGTTTGCGCGGCATGTTAGTTTTCTTTTTCGAGTGCTCGCTCGTATTTTTGATTGATTAAATAATTTTTCCCAAGGGCTTCTTTCAGTGGATCCAATTCCTTCGAGCTAAACCCAAAATGCAAATGCCGCCGCCACCCTTCGGCGAACTTAAACTTCTCCGACAGTTTGCCCAGCATGCGCGAAACTTCTTCACCCGCCTTGATATACGAATTCATCCCCTGACTCACATTCAGCCAATCCTGCTGACTCGCGTGCGCGGTGAGTGCCTCCACTTGTCGCGAGCGGACCGGCGTGGTGTTCACAAAAGCGCCCGCCATCACGCACTGGCGCAAGGGATCGCGCAAACTGTGCGGCATGGCGTGGTACACGGTGACGTTATGGGCGAAAGGTGGAGTGGCGGGCGTGGCCTTGAAATTCGGCATACCGTGCGCAAAAGCTGCGGTCACCGCGAGGCGGCAGGTGTTGGTGTGATCCTCCATGTAATCCGTTGGCGAATGCGTGAGCACCACCGAGGCCTTGGACTTGCGAATCACGGCCGCCACTTTGCGAAGTGTTGCGACGTCGTACATGATTTCCAAATCACGACAAATGCTCGCGTGATATTTGGCACCTAAAATTTTTGCGGCGGCCTTGGCCTCCCGCCCGCGGGCGTGGGAGGCTTGGGAGGCGTTCAGCTTCACACTGCCCAAGTTGCCACTGGAGAGATTGAAATAATGAATCTCCCACCCCACCGCCTGTAACTGCAACAAGGTGCCAGCCATGGCGAACTCGATGTCATCCGGATGCGCCCCGATAGCAATGGCCGATGGCTTGGGCATGATTATTTGGCCCGATTGATCCGCACCGGCTTGCCGGTGGCGGCGGATTTGTCGGCGGCGAAAATAATTTCGTGTGTCCGAGCGGCATCCGCGAGGCTGGTATGCGGCATTTCCTTGCCGGCGCGCAGAGCGGTGAAGAACGCTTCAAATTGCGTTTGATACGGGTGATCGCTTACGTCGCCGGAATCCACCAACTGCGTGGCGAGCGTGCTCCATTGGTTTTTGTTCAAGCCGCCCATTTTACTGGAGTAAAATTTGTTGTCCAAAATACTGCCCTCGCTGCCGACGAGATGGGTGTGGAAATAATACGGCTGCAAACAATCAATGACGCTGGCGACTTTGCCGAGGCGCCCATCTTTGAATTTCAGAATCGTGACACTGGTGGTGTCGTATTCGTACTTTTTGAAAATCTTATTCTTCGATTGCGTGGAATAGCTGCTGACCTCCGCCACATCGGTTGAGCCCATAACATACAAGAGCGCGTCCATCGCGTGACAACCGGCCGAAAGCAGACTGCTGCCGCCGGCATCTTTTTTGGTGTTCCAGCGATACTGGCCGTACCACGGTCCAACGCCGTGATAGTAATCTACTTCACCGTAATGAATTTTCCCGACCAGCCCTTGGTCGACAACGGATTTAATCGTGAGAAATTGCGACGCGAAGCGGCACTCAAAACACACGCAAACTTTTACGCGCGCTTTCTTCACCGCCGCCACCATACGCCGCAGGCTGGGTTGCGTGAGCGCGAGGGGTTTCTCGATGATGATATGCTTGCCCGCCTTGGCCGCAGCGACCACTTGGTCGGCGTGTTGATACGGATAGCTTGTCACATCCACCACGTCCACGTTGGGATCCTTCAGCATGGCGTTTAGGTTGGTGGTGGTTTTGATGCGACTTCCGTGACGCGCGCTCAGTTCATCGTCATCCAACAGGCGCGATGAATAAATGCGAGTGACCTGGGCCATGCCCGAAGCGTTGATGGCGTCAATGTGAGCGGTAGCCGCCCAGCCGTATCCGATAATGCCGACGTTGAATTTTTTCAAAATAATAATCCCGTGTTGAATGGGGAAGCCGATGGCACAATGATTGGCGTAGAAAGTCAAGGATGCCCAAACCCAGAATTATCATTTTCGTGAAAGCGCCCCGCCCCGGTTTTGTGAAAACCCGACTGGCCGCCGCCCTTGGAAACGAAGCCGCGTGCGCCGCCTATTGCCAACTCACCGAAACCGTGCTCGCCCATCTCGCTCCCCTGCCCCACTTGGAAATACGATTCACGCCCGATGACGCCGAAAACGAAATCACCCAATGGCTGCGCGGCGACTGGAGCGCCCGCCCCCAAGGCAACGGCGATCTCGGCGAACGAATGCACCGCGCCTTCACCGAAGCAAACAGCCCCGCAATTATCATCGGTTCCGACTGCCCCGAAGTGGAAATGAGCGACTTACAAGCCGCCAGCGAAGCGCTCCAAACTCACGACGCCGTATTTGGTCCCGCCACCGATGGCGGTTATTGGCTAATCGGTTTAAACGCCCCCTGCCAGCCTCTGTTTGAGGGAATCGAATGGAGCACGGAATCCGTTTTGAAAACAACTCTGGCAAAAGCGGACGAGGCCGACCTCTCCGCGCACTTGTTGCGCGAGTTGGCGGATGTGGATGATTGGGAAAGTTTCAACAATCAATTCCCAAAGCTCAACAAACCAACTTGAAACTTGATCATTTACCCTTAAAAAACTTGGAGCGGGTGGCGAGAATCGAACTCGCGTTATCAGCTTGGAAGGCTGGAGTAATACCATTATACGACACCCGCGTTGAAATGATTCTAGCAGTTTGGGTTGGCTTGTCAAACCACAGGGCACCCTTTGGCGGAACCCTCTAGGCCGTGAGGCGCCGGGGTATTGCCGGCTATGTCCCAAATGCATCTGCGGCACCCTATGGCCTGGTGGAAGCTTCTGCTCTTACCGGTGGGAATATGCATCACGCTTGGCTTCTTTCTCGCGAGCGGGTATGTTGCGGGCCGATGAGTTCTGTTCTCTTGCAAGGCGGGCGTGTGATTGATCCGGCCAATGATCGTGACGAAACTGCGGATATGCTTTTGTCCAACGCTAAAATCAAGGCGGTAGGCAGCGGGCTGGAAATACCGCCGGACGCAGAGGTGGTCGATTGCACCGGCCAAGTAGTTTGCCCGGGGTTGATTGATCTACACGTGCATTTTCGCGAGCCGGGCCAAACGGCCAAGGAAAATATTGCCACCGGCTCGGCAGCAGCCGCGATGGGTGGCTTCACCTCGGTGGTGTGTATGCCCAACACCACGCCGACCATTGACAACCCCGCCACGGTGGCGCTCATTCAAGACCAAGCCGAACGCGAGGCGGTGGTGAACGTTTACCTCACCGGCACGCTCACGCTGAACATTGCCGGTGAAGAACTGGCTCCCATCGGATCGCTCAAGCAAGCGGGCGTCGTGGCCATCACCGATGATGGCCATTGCGTGCAAAATAATGACCTGATGCGGCGCGCGCTGGAGTATGCCAAAATGTTTGACCTGCCGGTGATGGATCATTGTCAGGATTATTCCATCGTGACCGATGGTGTGATGCACGAGGGCTACTGGAGCACCAACCTCGGCCTCAAAGGCTGGCCCGCGACTGGCGAAGATTTGATCGTGGCGCGGAACATAGAATTAGCCGAGCTGACCGGCACGCACATCCACTGCCAACACATAAGTAGCGCGAAGTCGGTGGAATTGATCCGCCAAGCGAAAGCGCGCGGAGTGTGCATTTCCGGTGAAGCGTGCGCGCATCATTTTACGCTCACCGATGCGGCCATCGGTGGCAGTGAACATTTCTGGGCCGAGGATGGCCGTGATTTACAAACCGAAGCCCAACGCACGGAGTGGCCTTCATTTGATGCAAATTGTAAAATGAACCCGCCACTGCGCACGGCCGAAGACCGCAAGGCCATCATCGCCGGGCTCACCGATGGCACGCTGGAAATTCTTGCCAGCGATCACGCACCGCATTGCGCTCATGAAAAGGAGGTTGAATTTGACTACGCCCCCTTCGGCATCACTGGGTTGGAAACGGAATTGGCTCTGTCGCTGATGCAACTTTATCACGCGGGCCATCTCGGCTTGTCCGCATTGATTTCGAAATACACTGTGAACCCTGCTGCGCTGCTCAAGCTTGAAAAGGGCACGCTAACAGAAGGCGCGGATGCGGACGTGACGGTGTTTGATCCCAACGCCGAATGGGTGTACGACGCGGCCGCGAGCCCCAGTAAATCTGCCAACACCCCCTTCAACGGCTGGACCCTCAAAGGCCGCCCGACAATGACCATTGTAGCCGGAAAAATTGTGTGGCGCGAAAGCACCGTTGCGGCGTAAACTCGGCCATCGACATTAACCCCTAAATCATAAAGGTTTTGAAAATGAAAAAACTGATCGCATTGACAACCCTGTTTGCCTTGAGCCTCAGCCTCACCGCCGGTGAAGGCTGGCTCACTAACATTGAAAAAGCTAAAGAAGTAGCCAAAAAAGAAGGCAAAGCCGTACTGGTTGAATTCACCGGCTCGGATTGGTGCCCGCCGTGCAAGGCTTTGAAAAAGAATGTCTTTAACTCTGATGAATTCAAGGCCTACGCCAAAAAACACCTGGTGCTCGTTGAGCTGGATTTCCCGCGCGACAAAAGCAAGGTGAGCAAAGAGCAAGCGGCGTATAACCGAGAGCAGGCAAAAGCCTTTGCTGTTAAAGGCTATCCGACGGTAATTCTCATGGATGCCGCCGGCAAAGAGTTGACAAAGAAAGTGGGCTTCGGTCGCACTTCAAAGGAAAAATACATTGCCGAACTGAGTAAGGCGATTAAGTAGTCGCAGATAAATTCATGGCGCGGCCTTTGGGTCGCGCCTTTTTTGTGTCGCCGCTTGACGAGTGGGCGGGCGCTTCCTACACTCGCGCGGCTTCACGACCAACCCAACAACAATGGCAATTCTCGCTCTCGAAGACGGTTCAGTTTTTCACGGCAAAAGTTTTGGTGCACATGCCACGGCCTGTGGCGAGGTGTGCTTTAACACTTCGATGACGGGCTACCAGGAAATCCTCACGGATCCCTCCTATAAGGGGCAAATCGTGACGATGACTTACCCGGAGATTGGCAACTACGGCGTGAACCCGGATGACATCGAATCCTATCAGCCGCACGTCTCCGGATTTGTGGTGCGTGAACTTTCACCGGTGGTCAGCAGTTGGCGCGCACGGCAATCACTCGATGAATATCTGAAAGAAAACGGCATCCCCGGCATTGAAGGCATCGACACCCGCGCACTCACCAAGAAGCTTCGCGTGCGCGGCGTAATGAATGGCCTGATTTCAACGGAGAACATTTCCGATGACGACGCAAAGCAACAAGCCGCCGACTGGCCCGGATTGGTCGGTGCGGATTACGCGAAAGAGGTCACGCACGCGGAAGCATTCGACTGGGATTCACACGAACAATCCAGTGAAGAATTTGCAATCCCATCTGGAAACGACCCAACGCCGCACCCTCCCGCCCTGCCCCCGGCGGATGTGCCAATTGTGGCGTACGATTTTGGCATCAAATACAATATCCTCCGTTGCCTGCGCCGGCACGGCTTTCAAGTTCGCGTGGTGCCCGCGAGCACGACCGCCGAAGAAGTGCTAAAGCATAATCCCGCAGGTGTTTTTCTCTCCAATGGCCCCGGTGATCCCGCCGCATTGGGCTATGCGGTGAAGGCGGTGAACGATTTAGTGAGTCATGGAACACCGGTGTTTGGGATTTGCCTCGGCCACCAAATCCTTGGGCAAGCATTGGGCGGCAGCACGTTCAAGCTCAAGTTTGGCCATCGCGGGGCCAATCAACCGGTTATGGATTTGGAATCAGGCCGCATTGAGATCACCTCCCAAAACCACGGTTTTGCCGTGGATTCCTCAACCCTTCCTGAGGAAATTAAAGTCGATCGCATCAATCTCAACGACCAAACTGTCGAGGGTCTGCGCCATCGTTCCAAGCCGATTTTCAGTGTGCAATACCATCCTGAAGCCTCACCGGGCCCCCATGATTCTAATGGGCTTTTTGCTCGATTTCGGGAATTGACCATCCAAGACTAACTGCTTGACATCACTCAAAGAGTTAGTAAGTTAATCAGACCCAAACGTTAGGGTGGCATGTTTCGAGGCATGGCTACGCTGTTGCACATCATCACCGAAGGAGTCCAAGGCGGCCCGTTCGAGTTGACCGAAGGGACTCACATTCTTGGGTCCGCTGAGGGGTCTGCTATTCTCATTTCAGACACCACCATCTCTGCGCAGCACGGGCAGTTTACCATCTCCGATGGGCAAATTGTTTATCAGGATTTGGGATCTCAAAATGGTAGCTTTGTGGATCAACAGCCCGTGACTTCCGTAACCCTCGTGGCGGGGCATATCGTGCAGGTCGGCAACATTCATGTGCAATTGGTAGATGACCCGAACGTGGTGGAAACCATGAAGCGCGAAACCGCCGTCATCCAGATCGGCCCCAAGGCTATCCAACCCGGCGACTTTGGATCCAGCGACGAAGTCAAATCCCCATTCCAAGTAAAGAAATCCGGTTGGGTAAAAATTTACATCATCGCCATCACCATCATCGGCGTATTAGCAATAGCTGCTTTGATCTTGCTTCTCTTTTTCCCACAGTTACTCAGCCCTTCTTCATAGGGATTACTTAATGTAACCGTTTTCGCGGTATTGCTTGAGCATCTCCGCCTTTGAAGCGCGCGGCCTATGGCGAACAGGTAAGGGTAGGCACGTTTCCCGATCAAATTCATCCGGTGCCTCAAATTCTGGTTTCCGGTCATCGGTCCGTTTCCCCCAGTTTTCAAGTTCCTCCCTCATCCGAGCAAGCACCTTGGCGTGTTCCGGATGGCTGGCAAGATTCCGCAGTTCATGTGGATCCCGTGAAACGTCATAAAGCTCCTCTTTAGGGCGCGGCTTAAGGAAACAATTCATTTGCGCGGCGTTTAATTTTTTAGCATCACGCAGTTTTTGCATCATGCGGAAAACCGGGCTGCGCAAAGCGTCCGCGGGCGGAGTATTAGCGTAGTGCGGATAATCGTTTCGTATGTATTTGAAGCGCACATCCCGCACATAGCGACATCGGTCGGAAAAATCATGCCAGTTTTTTTCGCCAAATACATACTGACGAACACCAATCTTGGGGTTCTCTAGCAACGGCAAAAAGCTCTTACCTACAAAATTGCCTCCGTAATCTGCGCCAGCCAAATCCATGAAACATTTGGCAATATCAACAGAGCTGACCAGCTTACTACACACGCTTCCGGCCGCAACTTTCCCCGGCCAGCGCACAATCCATGGAGTGCGAATGCCGCTGTCATAAAGCGTGGTTTTGTCGCGTGGCATAGGTCGACCGTTGTCGCTGATAAACAGCACCATCGTTTTGTCATCGATCTTCTGGTTCTTTATTTCCGCCATCACTTCGCCCAAGAATCGATCTAGCCGCCGAATCTCATCATAGTACAGCGCAAAGTCACCACGTACTCCCGGTGTGTCCGGCACGTACGGAGGCAAAATCACATCTGCCGGTTTCGTCGGGTTTTTCAAAATTTTCTTATCGTATGGCCGGTGCGGATCAAGCGCGGCAAGCCAGAGGAAAAAGGGCTTATCCTTCGGCCGTTCGCGCATGGTTTTCACCCATTGTGATGCACCGCTTTTAGCATCACCTTGGGCGGATTCCTGGAAAGTGCCTTTGGGGCTGGCGATGAAACCGCTCATGTCGGCCTCTTTTACTACATCGAATCGCCGCTTGATCGCTTCGCCCATATGCCATTTACCCGCAGAAGCGGTCCAGTAACCCGCTTTCATTAAACGCTCTGAAAAGGTGATCTGATGCCCCGGAATCGGCCAGTGCAACTGTTCGGCATCAGTTTGATGGGGGTACCGTCCGGTAATGATACTCGCACGACTTGGGCTACAGGAGCTGATGGTGAGAAACGCACGATCGAAACGCATGCCTTCCCTTGCCAATCGGTCTATATTTGGCGTATTGATTTTTGAATTTCCGTATGCACCGCAATCATTCCACGCCATATCATCAGCAATAATGAGAATGATATTGGGTCGACTTCCCGCCCAATCCCCATAAACAGTGGTGACTGAAAAAAAGCTGAAAAGCAGGTTTATTAGCAATCGCATTCGGGATTGTAAGACATTCAACACCAGCTTTTCAATCTGAAAGGTTGCACTTTTGCCGCTAATCCGTATTGATTTGGCCCGCGTGGAAGACACCAATCAACTTATCGAACAACGCCGTGAAAACTTAGCCGCATTGCGCGAAGCAGGCATCGAGCCTTTTGCTAACAAGTTCACCCCCAGCGAAAGCTGCGGTGACGCCAAGACAAATTACACCGAAGAGCGCCCCGTGGCGGTGGCCGGTCGCCTTATCTCTAAACGCGAAATGGGTAAAACCATCTTCGCGCACATTCGCGATACTTCCGGAACGATCCAACTTTTCATTCGCAAAAATGATATTGGAGACGAGGCTTTTAAAATTTTCAAAGGACTTGACCTTGCAGATTTCGTGGGTGCTAATGGCACACTATTCACCACCAAAACTGGCGAAATTAGCGTGAAGATGACCGACTTTGTGGTGCTCGCCAAGGCACTGAGACCGCCGCCCGACAAGTGGCACGGCCTCGCTGATCAAGAAATCCGCTACCGCCAACGCTATCTCGACCTCATCGCCAACGACGGAGTACGCGACACCTTTCTTAAACGCAGCGCCATCCTCCACGAGATCCGCAACTTTATGACCGCACGCGGTTTTGTGGAGGTAGAGACGCCAATAATGCAATCCATTCCTGGCGGAGCGGCAGCGCGGCCCTTCGTCACGCATCACAACACATTCAATCGCGAATTTTTCCTGCGCATCGCACTCGAACTTTCATTAAAAAAACTTTTGGTAGGCGGTATCGATCGTGTGTTCGAGATTGGCCGCATCTTCCGCAACGAAGGCATTTCGCGCCGGCACAACCCTGAGTTCACAATGCTCGAGGCTTATCAAGCGTATGGCGATTACGAGACGATGATGGAGCTGCTGCAATCAATGATTTGTCATATCGCTGAGAAAGTGCGCGGCACGCTGATCATTGAACAAAAAGACGAGGAAGGCAACGTCACACAAACCATCGATCTCACTCCCGATTGGCGGCGCGCAAAGTACAAGGATTTGATTCGTGAAAAAGCCGGTGATGATTGGTTCAACCTCACGCCCGATCAACGCCGAGACCGTGCCGCCGATGAGTTGAAGGTTGAAACCGACCCCAACGAACAGGACTTCGAAGTCACTAACGCGATCTTTGAAAAACTTGTCGAACCCACCCTCATCCAGCCGACCTTCGTGACGCACCTCCCCAAAGAACTCGTGCCCCTCGCCAAGCTCTCCCCTGATGAGCCCGATTGCGTGGAGGTTTTCGAGTGCTGTATTAACGGACAGGAAATCGCCCCCGCGTACACCGAGCAAAATGATCCCATCGAACAACGCGAACGCCTCCAACAACAAGCCGGCGGAGAACAGCAAAAGCTCGACGAAGATTTTCTGACCGCCCTCGAACACGGAATGCCCCCCGCCGGTGGAATCGGTATTGGGATCGATCGCCTCTGCATTATGCTCCTCGGGCAAGAGAGCATCCGCGATGTGATTCTTTTCCCGCAGTTAAAGCCTCGGGAGGAATAAGCAGGGCGTGCTCTCCGAGTGCACCGAGGCCATTCCGGAGAAACCGCCCTACCCCATCTCTCCCCAATCCACCGGCTCACTCAAATCAATCCGCGGCACCTCCGCAGTCACACACTCAGGATATTTCTGTGCTGCGCCGGT
>JAPKDK010000047.1 GCA_028872645.1 Verrucomicrobiota bacterium | reverse complement strand
GCAGCTTGGGCGGCCTCGGCTGCTTTTTTCTCGGCGGGATTTTCGGCGGCTTCCGCGGCGGCGGCGGCTTCCTGCGCGGCGTTGTTTAATTCACGGGACGCTTCGTCCAATGACTGCGCGGCTTCCGCCATTTTCGGATCGGCATTTTCGCCACTCTCAGCCGCCGCTTGTTGGGCTTGATCGGACGCTTTTTTGAGGGCTTTTTGGGCTTTCTCTAAAGGCTTCTCCGCGCCTTCGGCTTTGCCGGCTTTGGCTTGTTCCAGGATGGGTGGAACAGTTTCTTCGGCCATTGCCTTGGCGGCTTCGGCGAGTTGGCGCGCGTGTTCGGCGGATTCGTTGGCGGCTTTTTGTTCGGCGTTGGGGGGTTGATTGTCGCCGGCTTGTTGGGCCAATTGTTGGGTCTTTTGCGCAGCGGCTTCGGCGGCTTTTTGGGCGGCCTCGGCTGCTTGCTCGGCCTTAGGAGTGGTGGCATTTTCGGCGGCGCGCTCGGCCTTGGCGGCGGCGGCTTTCAAATCCTGCGCGGCGTTTTTTAGTGAATCGGCCATCTCGCTCATCTTGGCTTCGGCGGTGGCTTCGTCTTTCTCCTTAGCGGCGGACTCGCCTTGGGCGGCGGCTTGTTGTAATGCTTTTTTTGCATCGGCGAGTTCCTGTTCGGCGTTGGCTTTGCCTAGTTCGGCTTGTTGCTCGATGGGCGGAATCTGTTGCTCGGCCAGTGCCTTGGCGGCGGCGGCGAGGGCTTGGGCTTCGTTGGATTTTTCCTGCTGCGCGGCGGCCTCCGCAGCCTTAGCTTGTTCGGCCATTACAGCGGCTTCTTGCGCAGCGGCTTCGGCGGCTTTTTGAGCGGCCTCGGCGGCTTGTTTTTCTTCGGGGGTATTTGCGTCTTTGGCGGCCTCGGTGGCTTCGTTGGTGGCGGTTTCCAGTTGGGCGGCGGCGTCTTTCAAGGGTTGCTCCATGGCGGCGGCGTTTTGTTGGGCAGCGGCTTGGTTGAGGGCTTTGACGGCTTCATCGAGGGGAGCTTGGGCGTCCTCGGCTTTGGCGGTTTTGGCGGCTTTTTTAATTTCCGGAATTTTCACTTTTGCCAATTGCGAGGCGGCGGCGGCGAGTTGCTGGGCGTTCATCGGCGCGGCTGGGTCTTGAGGCAAAGGATCTTTTAATGCCTCGGCGAGTTGTTGTTGTTCCTTGGCGGCGGCTTCCAAATCTTGATTAGCGTTTTGCAGGGATTGCTCGGCGATGTTTTCCAACTCCTCACGCATCACTGGATTTTTGGCCAACTCGGCTTCGAGATCCTTGAGGGCTTCGGCGGGGGGTTTGTTGGCGAGCTCCATCAGGCGCTCGAGCATTGCGAATTGTTGGTCGAGCGCTTCCTTGATGCCGAGCGCCTCTTCCTGCGCGCGCAGGGCCGCGCGGGTATCGGCGGTTTCGAGTCGGCCTTCCTCGAGGTTTTTGTAATGCTCGGCGAGTTGGGAAAGATTGGCGGCGAGTTGCTTCTGTGCATTGGCGGCGGTCTTGAGGGATTTCTGCTGATCTTCGGGCTTGGGATTGGCGGTGGATTCCTCGAGGGCATTGGCGGCGTCACGTGGGGGTTCATGCAACATTGCGACGGCGTCATCGGCATCGCGCGCGCGTTCGCGTCCTTCTTTTTGAGTGAGATCCTGCCGATTGGCATCGCGTCGGAGGGCCTGCTGAATTTGGGCGACGCGCTCGTTAAGTTTTTCTTGTTGAGCGGCCAACTTCTTGGCTTTTTCGGTTTGAACGTTGTGGTTTTCCTTCACTTCATCGGCGAGATCGCCGGTTGTTTTTTCCAAACCCTTGGCTTTCTTGGCAAGATTCTCGAGCACTTCACTGAGGCTGGGCGCGGCGATGAGCAGGGTCTTTCGGGCGGCGGCAAGCTCGGCGGCGGAGAGTTTACGCGCGCCGCTCACGGTGCCTTGGATTTCATCGAGCGGCTTGTCCACGGACTTCAAAGTGCGTGGCTTGTCAGCCGAGGATGCCATCAGGACGCCGGCGAGCAGCGTGAGGGTGGCCATGTGTAGGTTGAGGATACGTTTCATGGCTTTGTTTAACATACTACTCTTTTTGAGATTTCTCAATTAGATTTCTTGGGTTTCTCGATGAGAAATACTCCGGGATTTTTTGTGCGGCCCTTCATCTCCTCGCCGATGGCGTTGGCGGCCCCGCCACGGGCGGCGGCTTCCAGCTCGGCTGCGCCTTCCAAACCGGCATCGCGGAGCTGTTGCGGCGTGGCACTGAGTTGTTGGCGTAGCCATTGCCAATCGCGCGGGCGCAGTGAATTGGCGTCGGTGGCCTTCATCTCCCAACGCTCGCGATGAGAGAGCGCTTTGATGGCAGCCTCGATGAGGGCAAGTTGATGGGCGGCTTCCAACGTGTGCATCGCGTCGGCAAGGGTGTTGAGTTGCTTGGAAACGGCATCGGCTGCGCGTCCAGCGTCCAAGCCCGCGCGCACCGCGCCCAAGGCGGCGGCGGCACGAGAGGTGTCGCTTACGAAGGCCGGCGTGGATTCGCGGCGAGCTTCCTCGAGGCGCGCGCGGCGGCGCAGGTAGGATTGCGCGGCTTTCCATTCGTGCTCCAGCCGCGCCTGCGCGAAGGCATCGTTGGCGGCGGGTTTGAGAAAAGGTTTGTCATCTTTTTTAGCCTTTTCCAAATCGCTTGCGGTTTGTTGGCGTTTCAAAACCGCGGCGCGGACTTGGCGGATGGCGCCGGCTGCGCCGTTGTTGGATTTTTCCAATTGCGCGCGGGCGGTGGCGGCTTGTTTGCCGAGGGTTGCGGCGAGGGGTCGCAGCGTGTTCGCTGTTTGCAAAACCGTTTGGCCGAGGGCGCGACCAGCGGGAAGCAACGTGGCATCGGGCGGCGCTTTGAGTTTTTCCACCAAACGTTCGCGGGCAGATTTTAAGTCACTTTGCAGTGCCCTAATTTTGTCCGCCTCGCCGGTGAGGCGCTTGGTCAATTCGCCGAGCACGGCTTCGGCCACTTCGATTTCCTTGGTGACGCTCGCTTGGCGGCGGGCAAGGCGTTCCCACGCTTTGGGGTCGTTTTCATTTTCCGCGAGGCGATGCATCGCGGCAGCGGCGCGCGAAACATAATCGAGCAAGTCGAGCGCCACGGCGGCTTCGTCGGCGGCGAGCCAGTCATTTGCCGCGCGGCGCACGCGGTTGTTGGCGGCCTCGATGTTTTTTAGCAAATCCGCGAGGCCCGTGCTGTGGGCTTTTACTTTGGGATCCACGACCGGCGCGGTTTGCAATGGATCGAGCTGCAGCTTGGCGCGCGGGAGCCAATCCAGCTCCAACCGGCCGGCCACGCGACCGAGCAAGATGATGCCCGCCGCTTCGCGTCCGGCGTGCACTTTGCGCAACGCGGTGGGAATGCGGCGGCCCGCCAGTGCCCACGTGCTTTGGGCGGACGCGAGGGCGGTGATGGCTTTGGCGGCTTTGTCGCGACGCTCCACATCGCTGCCGGGGAGCAGCATGGCGTCAATGTCGTTGGGGGAAATTTCGGTGAATTTTATCGTCGCATCGGCGGCGGCGTTGACCACGGTCACCCAACTGCGCTGGTCATTGAGCGCCGCCACGCGGGCGGCCTCGAAGATGGCGGAATCGAGTGTAAGCGTCACGGCGCGGGTCTCGGCGCGATTGCCGGCATGATCGATGGCGACGAGCTTGGTGAGTACGATGTCGCCCGGCTTGGCGTTGAGTTTGAGTAAATCCCAATCGAGTTTTACCGCGTGGTTGGTGGCGGGCATTTGCGGAATGGGAATGGCGTTGGTGGTCCACACGCCCGTGTTCACGCGGACGAGCTGATGCAGCTCGCGAAGGCCAACATCGTCTTCGGCTCCGCCGGTGATTTTCAAAATATCCTCGGGGCGGGCAGTGACGTCCTTGGCGGGTGCGGTGAGGCGCACTTGGGGCACGAGGTCGGGTTGAGCGGTGAGCGAGTATTGGGCGCGATGTTTGTTTTCCAAACCCTCGCCGGTGACCACGTGCACGGTGTACGCGCCATTCTCGGTGAGCGTGATGCGGCGACTCCATTCGCGCGGCGAGGTGCTGTTGGTGAGGGTGAAGGTGTTGGTGCTGGTGGCGGTTTGGATGTGGAGCGCGGCTTCGGCCACGGGTTGATCGAGATACACGGTGAGCTCCACCTCGGTGCCGGACAGCGCCGTGAGGTCACCCGCCTCCTCGCGCAGAGTAAGCGGCTTGCGGCCGGAATATTTTGGGAAATGATAAATTTTTGTAAAACCAGAAACGTGCGGCCGCCGGCGCGAACGCAAGGTGTACCAACGCGACACCGCATCACCCGCGTGCACTTGATATTCGATGAGATCCGCCGTCATCGAAATGGCGGACGTGAACTCGCCCTTGCTGCCTCCCGCATTGGCATCCATAGAAATTTCCTGCCGCGTGCCATCGGAAAACTCCGTGACCAGCCGTGGCGCGGCTTCCAGCGCGGGACCGGTGACCTGCGCGCGAATGGAAACCGAGTCGCCCTCCGGCGCGGTGGAATCAAAGGCATTGGGTTCCAACAGCACAATGCGGTTGCGCGAAACCCGTTCGAGATTGGCCGTGGGCACCAACGCGCGCAGCAGCAATTGCCGCCCCGAACCGGTGGATGCCAATCCGCCCACCACCATCATCACCGCCGCGGCGCCGATCACCCAGCGTTGCACGCGTTTGCCCGGCAACAAGCCGTCCATCGATACGCGCTGGATTCGGCCCGCCACGCGATCCTGCAATTTTTTGCGGAACTCCGGCGAATCCATTCCTTCATCGTCGCCCGCGAGTTCCACGGCGGAGAGCAGTTCCTTGCGCAGCTCGGGCGCTTCCTTTTCGATCATCGCCGCGAGCGTGCGTTCATTCAGCACGCGCAACAACGGCCGCACACCGGCGAACCACCCCGCGATGAGCGCCACCAAATACACGCCGCCGCTGAGCATCCAGCGCGTGCGATCTTCCATTACGAAAAACCAGTCCGCGCACGTTAGCAACAACATCCCGCCGAGAAACACAATCAACCCCGCGCTCGCCCCGCGCAGAAACTGCAGCCAACGAAACCGACCGCGAAACGCAAGCAACTGGCCGTGGATGATGGGGTTAATGGTTTGTGACATATTTGACTTCTATCGGCCTCGAACGTCTTGGGTAAGATACATCAAGATTGTGGAATTGGAAAGGGGTCGGGCTTGTCCCCATTTCATACTAAACCCAGCCTCCGCCGAATAATCCATTCCGTTGTGAGCAATAAAATAATTGGCACGAACCACCAGTAGCTTTGCCAGAGGGGGAGTTCGGTGGTGAGGGTGCGGCCGTCGCTGAAGGGGCTGAGGGCTTCGACGAGGCGATGCATATCTTCCTCGCGATAATAGGCGCCGCCGGAATCGCCGGCCATTTGGCGCAGCAACAGCTCGTTACAATGGAGGAGGCCCAGTTCGCCAAAAGGATTGGCCGCAACAGTGAAGGCGGTGTGGGCGAGGATGGCGTCGTCAGGAATGCCGGGCACTTTGACGCGCACTTCGTAGTCGCCCGGCTCGAGCGGGGCGGATTCGGCGCGGAAGGTGAAGGATTGCGGATCGGCCTTGAGCGGCAACGTGCCAAAAAGTTTGCCGTTGCGGAAAATCAACACCTGCGGCTTGAGGCCGGGCTTAGAGGCGAGCGCGGGGTTTTGAATGCGCACGCGGATCTCGGCGGTGTCGCCCACGTCGTAGGTGGTGTCGCCGGAATCCAGCGCGATGTGGGCGTCCTGCACGGCGAAGGGCGGCTCCATAATCCACTTGGCGATTTGGTTCCAAAATTTCTGGTGATACAGATCGCCGACGTTATAACGCCAGCGCCACGATTCCTCGAAAGCGGAATATAAAACGCGGCCCGCGCCATAACGGCGGAACACCAGCGCTGGGATAGCCGTGTTTTGGCCGGATATCACCTCAAGCAACACCTCAGAGCCGGGCAGTTTTTCAGTCACGGCGATCCAGCGGGGGCCGGGCAGTTCGCTCCAAATTCGGAGGTTGCTGGCCGTGTCACCGGAAAGTTGATGCGGCGCCTGCGAGCCGCCCGCGCCGCGAAAGCGCCACGTCATATCCATATTACTGACGAAACGCGGGCCAGCCATTTTAACCGGGAACAGCGGCTGCAACGTGCCCGCTGCCAAACGCGAAAGGCCTTCCTGCCGGCCATCAATGAAAATTACCCCGCCGCCATTAAACTGCACCGAGTCTTTGATCCACTGCAATTCGCGCGCGGTGAACAGTCCCGATGGCACGTCACCTATAATAATCAGTTGATATTGAAACAACAATTCCCGCGTGGCGGGAAACTGCCCCATCGCGTTGCCACGCGTGAGTATCGGGCGGTTGTTTACCCATTTGGGCAGCATAATGTTCACCTTCCAACGCTCATCACGCTCGAGTAGATTTTTCAAATAACGTTGCTCCCAGCGCGGGCGACCGTCCACGTAGAGCACGCGCGGTTCCTGCGTCACCACGTTCACGCGCAACGTGCCGACGTTGTTGTCGTCTTTCATTTCGCCTTCGATGGGCGGCACCACCACTTGAAACGCGAGCGGCAAATTCGTGTGGCGCAGGTTTCGGTTTTGCGCGGCCTGCGCGGCGGCCACAATGTCTTTCACCGGAAAGTCAAAGGGCAACACGCGCCGCTTGCGGGCGGTCACATAATCGCGTTCCCACACCACCTGCCCTTCGTGCTCGACGCGCACGGTGAACGGTTTACCCGGCGGCATCCCGTCGTGGAGAATCACTGTGCCGGTGACGCGCGCGTCCGGATAAATATCGCCGGGGCCTTCCACCTTGAGCACTGCCAAGTCACGCGCGGGCTCGGCGGTGCCCAGGCCTACCACGTGAATGGCCACGCCGCGCTCCTTGAACATCCGCGCCATCTCCACCGGCGACTCGCCATCGTTGTGTTGGCCATCGGTAAACATCACCACAATCAGCTTCTCCCCTTCCGCGCCGCCCTCGGTGCTGGCAGCGATGTGATGCATCGGCGCGGTGGACAAATCCGTGAGCAAATTCGTGGCCGCCACTTCCAACGTGCGCGGCGCGGCGAGCAGGTCGCTGTCGCCTTCGCCCGCGATCCCGCTTTGCCACAGATTGAGAAACCGCTTGGCGGTCAGCGCGTACAGCTCCACGTGATGTTTGATCTCAAGCTCGTCCACCAAACTTTCCGCGCCGCCGAGCATTTGCGTTTCCAGCCGCGTCCAGCGTGGCGTGCGGTCGAAACGCTCCAGCGCCTTACGCGTTTCGACGTCCTGCTTCACCAGCGCCACGGCGTCCTGCTTGGGCATCAACGCCGCCAACACATCTTCCCAACGCACCACCTCCGGCCGCAAACTCAGCAACTGTTGCTTCGCCGAATCATTCATCTGATCCGGATTGGCCGACTGCAAGAGCTCATTAATTTCATCGTGAAACTGCTTCGCCTTGGCAGCGTCCCAACCGGGGAGTTTCAATTCATTGAGATGATCCATCACCTGCCCGCTCACTTCCTGCGCCATCCGCACGCGCCCGGGCACATCGCGTTCCGTGTCGCCCTCCACCGCTGTTAGCAACCGCCGCAAATTTGCCAAACGCTCCAGCGCGTCCGCCGCGCGGTCGTCCGCCGCGTCGCCCTTGATCCAGCCCAAACGCCGCATAATGCGCAGTTTGCGATAGAGTTCCATTTGCTCGTCGGTGGCTTTCATCGAGGCCGAGCTGTCCACGTACAACAACAGCCGCGCGCGCGTGCCAATCTCACGATGGGTTTGGATGACCGGCCCGGTGAGCATCAGCACCACGAACATCACCGCCAACCCGCGTAGCAATGGCAGCAACCACAGGCCCGTTTTGCCGCGCCGCGCCAGTTCGCTGGCATACAATCCCCACGCCGCGCCGGCAGCCGCGAGTGCCACCGGCAACGCCACCCACAATGTCCATTCCCCTGAGAAATGCAGCGCGGCAAATATGGAATTGGCGGGATTCATTTTAATTACGCTGGCGTGCCATTCGGCGTTGGAGCAGCAATTCGCCAAACAACAAAATCAAAACGAGGATGAACAGCGGCTTCCAGATTTCCTGCCCAAACCGCCGCGTGTGGTCGAGCGCGCGGTAATCCTCCACGCTGCCCACGAGGTCGGCCTTCAATTCCTGCGCCAATTGCTCGCGTTCGTCCGGCTCAAGCTGTTGCAGATTGCTCTCCACACGACTGGTGTTCACCACAAAATGGATGGGATTTTTGTCCGGACCCGTCATCGTGTACAGTCCCGGGCGACCCGTGCCGGCGAATTCCGCCACACCTCTGCTTCCGCGCGATTCGATGGCGAGTGCGGTGAGCTTGCCCTGCGTGTCGCGCATCGAAGCCGTTTGACCGATGCGTTCCGGCGGGAAAAATGCCACCGCCGAACTGCCCACGCCGAGGTTGCGCGGCGGGAAAAGTGACGACGCCAAGTACGTGCAAAGGCGCTGCGCTAAGGGAACGTAAAACGGACGGCCCGGCAAATTATTCCACGCCTCGTCGCAAGAGGTGGCGCAGAAAAAAACGCGGCCTTCGTTGAAGCGTTTCTCCAGCAAAAACGGATCGCCGCTTTCGAGCAGCGCGTGCATTCGCACCAACGGATTATCCGGCTGGGCGAGCGTGCGATACCACTGGGTGATCTCCGCTTCGGCGGGTGTGCCGTTGCGGGGATCGTTGAAAAGATTCAGCGGCGGATGCTCGAAACGCTGCGCGCGGATGCGGGTGAAAGGCTCCGGCTCGCGGCTGAGGTCGGCCAATTCCGTGAGCGGCGCGGGCAACAACCCCGCGGCGTGCAGGGTTTCATTGTACCATTTCACGTCAATTTTATCGCCGGGAAAAACCAGCAGCCCGCCCCCATCGCGCACGAAGCTCTGCACGTCGACCAGTTGCTTGGGCGTGAGCCGCGCCACATTCGCCAGCACCACCACGCGCGCATCGCCAATGGCCGCAGCGCTGAGGCCGGCGGTGCGGATGACGCGCACTTCGAGCAGGTCGGCCAGTTTTTTTTCGCCGGGCTTTTGCAGTTCACCGGCTTCGCGATAAGGTTGCAGCGCAATTTGCAGGAAATCAGTTTCACTTTCCAACGGGTTGGGGCTGGGATCGCCATCCACCACCAGCACCGGCACGCGTTCCCAAACGGGGATGCTCACGCGAAACGTGTTGTCCGCTTTCAAGCTGTCGGCATCGGCGCTGACCTCCACCACGTGCGAGCCGGCAGAATCAAATTGATGCGTGAAAAGCACCTGCCGTTTTTGGCCGGCTTCCAGCGGGATTTGCGTGGTGTGCGCTACCTTACCGTCCACGCGGCAGACCACCTTCAGCGAGTCGTGCCCGCGCTCTCCATAATTGCGCAACGTGGCGCGCACCTGCAGCGTTTGGTTCATCCCGAGCACGCGCGGGGAAAAACTCACGGTCTCCACGCACACATTCTCGCGCCCTTCCGCGCCGGTATGAAACAGCGTGAGCCGCGGCACAATCTCCGCCGCGCCCAATCGCTCCGCCGCACGTTGGCGCAGCGTGGCTTCCTCGGCTGACCAACTGATGCGTTGGAAATCGCTAATGACAATAATCTCGCGCTGCGCGTGGCTCATATTGCGCGAGAGCGCGGAGGCGACGTCCAGAGCGGACGGCACTTCGGCTTTGCCGTAGCCGGCTTCGAGCGTCTTCAAATCTTCCGCCACGCGTTTGGTATTGAACACGCCCGAATCGTACAACGGCGAGTTGGTGCCACTCATCATCACCACGCTCACATCCGAACCGCGTTGCAAACCGGCCACTAAATCAGCGGCTTGTTTTTGTGCGTTTTCAAAATTAGTGCCCCCGGTGGCTTGGAAATCCTGCGAGTACGAATTATCGAGCACGACCACCAGCGAAGTTTTGGCATCATTCCAAAGCGCCGCCGCGCCGGTGAGCACCGGTCGCGCCATACACAGCGCGAGGAAAACCGGAATGCAAATGCGCAGCAACAGCAACAGCCAGTTTTCGATGCGTAGGCGGCGCTGTTGTTTTTGGAGGGTCAACTCGATGAGATGCATCGCGCCCCAGCGCACTTCGCGCGGTTTGCTGCGGCTAATGAGGTGCACGATGATGGGGATCGCGCCCGCCGCCACGCCGCCCACGAGAAGTATGTTTAGAAAATTCATGCGGCAAGTTGGCGCTGCCGCAAGCATCGGGCGAGGGCGTCGGTGATGGGTTCGGCGGTGCTCATCGGCACGAGGTCGATGCGATGGCGTTGGCAACCGGTCTTGAGTGCTTCGCGGAATTGCCGGAGGTTGTCGAGATAGGCCACGCGAAAACTGGCGGGATCGAGCGTGCGAAATTGGCCAAGCATTTCGAGGTTTTCAAACTTGGTCCATGCGCTGAAGGGAAACTCAATTTCGTCCGGATCCAAAATGTGAAACAGCACTACCTCGTGCGAAGCCTGGCGGAAATGCGACAGCGATTGCAGCAACGCGCGTTGGTCGGAAAAGCCGTCGGTGAAAATAAAAATCATCCCGCGCCGTTGGAGGCGCGGCATTAGCTTTTGAAAAATAGTTGCCAAATCCGTTTCGCCGCCGGGGCGTGATTCAATCATTGTTTGGTAAAGCAACCGCAGGTGGCTCGTGCTGGAACGCGGCGGGATGAAGCTGCGGATTTCATCATCGAAGGTCACCATCCCCACGCTGTCGCTTTGGCGAATAATGATTTGCGCGATGCACGCGGCGAGCTTCATCGCGTACTGGCATTTACTTATGCCCCCCTCGCGCGCGTAGTTCATACTGCCGCTGCAATCCACCAACAACGTGGCGCGCAGGCTGGTTTCCTCCTCGTACTCGCGAATGTAATAACGATCGGTCTTGCCGAACACCTTCCAGTCCACGCGCCGCGTGTCGTCGCCCTGCACGTACTCGCGATGCTGCGCGAACTCGATGCTAAACCCTTTGTGCGGCGAACGATGCTGGCCGGAGATGGCGCCTTCCACCGCTTGCCGCGCAAACAGATTCAAGTTTGCGATGCTCTGCAGCTCATCCGGCTGCAGGAGTTGAGCGACTTGCGACATTAAATGAGATTCGGCTCACAAGGCCGCGGCCGCCGGCATTTGCGGCACGGCTTGGAGAATTTTGTCGATGATATGATTCACCGTAATGCCCTCCGCCTCGGCGCTGAACGTCGGCACAATGCGATGGCGCAAAACCGGATGCGCCAGCGCAGCGATGTCCTCGGGGATCACATGAAAGCGCCCCTTCAAAATCGCGCGCACTTTGCCGCCGAGAATGAGCTGCTGGCACGCGCGCGGGCCGGGGCCCCAGCTGATGAGTTCGCGCGCGAAGGGCAACGCCTCCGCATCATCGGGCCGGCAACGCCGCACGAGATCGAGCACGTATTGGTTCACGTGCTCAGGCACGGGCACTTTGCGCACGATTTTTTGGCACTGCACAATTTCCGCGCCGGAGATGACCGATTGGATGGATGCCGAAAACGCGCCGGTGGTGCGCTTGATAATTTCTGCTTCCTCGGCTTTGTCCGGGTAATCCACTTTCACGTGGAACATAAAGCGATCCTTCTGCGCTTCGGGCAGTGGATAGGTGCCCTCCTGCTCCACGGGATTTTGCGTGGCGAGCACGAAGAAAGGTTCTTCAAGCGTGTACGTGGTGCCGCCGGTGGTGACGGAATGTTCCTGCATCGCCTCCAGCAACGCGGCTTGCGTCTTCGGGGGGGAGCGGTTGATTTCATCCGCCAAAACCATTTGGGCAAAAATCGGGCCGCGCAAAAACACAAGACTGCGCCGGCCTTCGGCGTCCTGCTGGATGACATCCGTGCCGGTGATGTCCGCCGGCATGAGGTCGGGCGTAAACTGCACGCGCCGGAAGGAAAGATTGAGTGCCTCGGAAAGGCATTTCACCATATACGTTTTGGCCAAGCCCGGCACGCCCTCGAGCAGACAATGACTGCGCGCAAAAATCGCGATGATGATTTGCTCGATGACCGCGTTCTGCCCGACGATCGCTTTGCCCACCTCGGTGGTCATATTGCGATAGGCGGAGGTGAGCTTCTCGGCGAGCTGTTCATCGCTCGCGCCAGCCATCGAGTGCGGCACGGGTTCGGCGGGTGCTGAGACACTCACGGCGGGCACCATCAGCAACGTATTGCAAGTGGGACATTTCAGTTGTGAACCGGCGGCCGTATCCTCGACCGTCAAATCCATCGAACACGCGGGGCATTTAATAACCATCTCCATATGGCGTCTCCCCACAAGATGCCCGCATTTTGCCCGAAGCGCAACCTGCGAGTATTCCCAATGCCACGTACGCGGACTATTTAATCGGCTGCATCGTGAACGGATCGCGCAACGGCACGTCCTTCAAACCACCGCGCGCGAGGCTGTCGAGGTTCACCGGATGATCCGGATGCCCTTTAAGAATCGCGTCTTTATCGCCCACAATCAGAATCACCACCTTGTCCGGTGTGAGATATTTCTTGGCCACCCGCTGCACATCGGCCTTCGTTACCGCCGCCATTTTGGCGCGGAATTCCTTGTAATAAGCCGGATTCCGCGCGCCGCGCCCGGTGAATTCCTCATTGGCAAAGGTCGCCGCCACTTTGCCTTTGGTCTCGAATGTTTGCGGGAAAGTTTGGATGTAACTGCTCTTGGCCGTCACCATTTCTTTCTCCGTTACGGCTTCCACCGTGATGCGGCGCATTTCCTCGAGCACAATCTGCGCCGCAAACGGCACCGTGGCCGATTTACTTTGGTACCCCGCCACAAACGTCAGTGGATAATACGTTCCACCCGGCATGAAAGAGTACGCGCTATAAGCCAACCCTTCATCCGACCGCACGCGATTGGTGATGCGGCTGGTGAATCCGCCTCCACCGAGAATATCGTTCATCACCTGCACCGCATAAAAATCCGGATGATCGCGATGGATGCCCGGCAGCATAATATCCACGCGCCCCTGATTCACGTCCTTATCCACGACATAAATTCCCGGCTTGGCGAAGCGTTTATTCGTTGGCACCGGCACGGCCGGTTTGCCTTTGAAGGGCCATTTGGCAAACAGCGTTTCCAGCTTGGCCACCATCGTTTTGCGATCAAAATCGCCGCTCACCGACACCACAAAATTTTCCGGATGAAACCACGCCTGATGAAACGCGCGCAAATCCTCGACCCTGATCGATTCCAGCGAGGCCTTCGTCGGAATCACATTGCGGAAAAAATCCGGCCCGTACGCCAACCGCAACAATTCGCGACGCTCGATATTTTTCGAGTCATCATTGCGCTGCTTCATGCCCTGCACCTGTTGTTGTTTATAAAGATCAAACCGGCTCTTTTGAAAACGCGGCGTCGTCAGCACCTCGCGCAAAATCGCTAAGCCCTCGTCGAGATCCTTCGAAAGCGTGTTCACGCCCACCCCGCCCGAAGTGGCGCCCACGCTGCTCGAAAGACCCGCCGCCAAAAACGCCAACCGCTCTTCCAATTCCTCCGCCGTGCGCGTTTTCGTGCCGCCTTTACCGATCAAAAAACCCGTCATCCCCGCCAGGCCCGCTTTGCCTTTGGGCTCATTGTACTGTCCCGTACGCACCATAATTGAAACACTCACCAGCGGCAGCTCGCGATTCGGCACCACAAAAGCCACCGGCCCACTCTTCAACTGCACCCGAAACTCCGCGCCCGAAGGCGGCTCATATTTCAGCTTGGGAAACTTCAGTTTCTCCGGCCGATCCGGAATCTCCGCCGCATTCACTGCGAAAACTAAAGCCATTGTTAAACCTAAAATAATCTTTTTCATAATCAGTTTTTATAAAATTTCTGCCGCTCCGGTAGGGGCCCGCTGCCGCGGGTCCAGGACACGCAAGCGCGTCCCTACCAAATCACTTCTCTAATTCCCCGATGCGTTTGCGGAGGGCGGCGCGGATGACTTTCATTATCGGTGGTGCTTTCGTACCGGCTTTTTCGAGCTGCTCTTGGATTTCCTGTAGCCGACCTTTCAACACGGCCACATCCTTTTCCTCGTTCACCGAGGAAATGAATTTACGCGCCATCGCCTTTGCCTGTCCACTGAGGCCCGCGAGCAGCGGATCGTCATCGACGCCACCGCCGGTACCCGGCTTGCGGGAGTAAATGGCGACGGCACGATTTTCCTTGGTGAAATATTTTTTCGCCACGCGTTGGATGTCCGCCGGGGTGACCGCCTGCAGCTTGGCGCCGGCGGTGTTCAGCTCGCGCCAATCGCCCGTGCCTTCGTTGCGGATGATTTGCATCAGGATGGGATGATTCGACGTCAATCGCCGGTATTCGGCGGCGGCAAAATTATTCTTCACTTTCTGCAATTCCTTGGCGGGCACCGGCTCGGTTTTGAGTTTTTCGATCA